>NZ_JBHXFJ010000066.1:16293-43140 GCF_042722465.1 Streptomyces sp. NPDC127098 | reverse complement strand
GCCTGCGGCCGTGTCGCGCCCACCCGCCCTTGGCGGGTGGCCTCGCGCGGCGGTAGCCGCGTGGCCCGGCGGCGCAGCCGCCGCGGGCCCGGCCCGCCGGGTCGGGCCGCTCTCCGCGCGTGGCGCGGAAAAGGGCGGGTGGGCGGGGAAACGTGGGAAACGCTCGGCGCAGCCGCCGCGGGCCCCGGCCCGCCACCCCGCGCGGAGCGCGCGGAAAAGGGCGGGCGGGTGGGGGAAATCCCGGCGCGGAGCGCCGGGCACCGGCCGCGCACCGCTCGGAAACAACCGCGCGAAGCGCCAGGCACCGGCTTCGCCGGGCCGTAGACCGCGCGGAGCGCGCGAAAAGGGCGGGCGGGTGGGGAAGACCCGCGCGGAGCGTCCGGCACCCGCCGGCCCGGGCCGTTCGCCGCGTGGAGTGCCGCGCCCCGCGCGGCGGGGCGGTAGGCCGCCAGGCCGGAACGGCGGCGCGGCCCGCCTCCGCACGGTCATAGGATTGGGCCCGCAAACCCCGCCCGCGACGAGCAAGAGGATCGCCACATGCCTGGCATCACGCGCGAGGAGGTCGCCCACCTCGCCCGGCTGGCGCGTCTGGAGCTGACCGACGAGGAGCTCGACCACTTCGCCGGACAGCTCGACGACATCATCGGCGCGGTCGCCCGCGTCGCCGATGTCGCCGCCGAGGACGTTCCGCCGACCTCCCACCCGCTGCCGCTCACCAACGTGATGCGCCCCGACGAGGTCAGGCCGAGCCTGACCCCGCAGCAGGCGCTCTCCGGCGCGCCCGCGCAGGAGCAGCAGCGTTTCAAGGTGCCGCAGATCCTGGGGGAGGAGTGACCACCGTGGCCGATCTGATCCGTCTCACCGCCACCGAGTTGGCCGCCCGCGTCGCCGCGGGCGACGTCAGCGCGGTCGAGGTCGCCGAGGCCCACCTGGCCAGGATCGACGCCGTCGACGAGAAGGTGCACGCCTTCCTGCACGTGGACCGCGAGGGCGCGCTCGCCCAGGCCCGCGCCGTGGACGAGAAGCGGGCGCGGGGTGAGGAGCTCGGCCCGCTGGCCGGGGTGCCGCTCGCGCTCAAGGACATCTTCACCACCGAGGGGGTGCCCACCACCGTCGGGTCGAAGATCCTGGAGGGCTGGATCCCGCCCTACGACGCCACCGTGACGAAGCGTCTGAAGGCGGCCGGCGTCGTCATCCTGGGCAAGACCAACATGGACGAGTTCGCCATGGGCTCGTCCACCGAGAACAGCGCGTTCGGCCCGACCGGCAACCCGTGGGACCTGACGCGGATCCCCGGCGGCTCGGGCGGCGGCTCGGCGGCGGCGCTCGCCTCGTTCCAGGCGCCGCTCGCCATCGGCACCGACACCGGCGGCTCGATCCGCCAGCCGGCCGCGGTCACCGGCACCGTCGGCGTCAAGCCGACCTACGGCGGGGTCTCCCGCTACGGCATGGTGGCCTTCTCGTCCTCGCTCGACCAGGGCGGCCCGTGCGCCCGCACCGTGCTGGACGCGGCGCTGCTGCACGAGGCGATCGCCGGCCACGACCCGCTGGACTCCACGTCGATCGAAGCGTCCGTGCCGCCCGTCGTGGAGGCCGCCCGCACCGGCTCGGTGGCCGGTCTTCGGGTGGGCGTCGTGCGGGAGTTCCGTGGCGAGGGCTTCCAGCAGGGGGTGCTGAACCGCTTCGACGAGTCCGTCGAGCTGCTGCGCGGGCTCGGCGCCACCATCGTGGAGCTGTCCTGCCCGTCGTTCGACAAGGCGCTCGCCGCGTACTACCTGATCGCGCCGTCCGAGTGCTCCTCGAACCTGGCCCGCTTCGACGCCATGCGGTACGGCCTGCGCGTCGGGGACGACGGCACCAGGTCGGCCGAGGAGGTCACCTCGCTGACCCGCGAGTCCGGCTTCGGGCCCGAGGTGAAGCGGCGGATCATGCTGGGCACCTACGCCCTGTCCTCCGGCTACTACGACGCCTACTACGGCAGCGCGCAGAAGGTGCGCACCCTGGTCGCCCGCGACTTCGGCCGCGCGTTCGAGCAGGTGGACGTCGTGGTGTCGCCGACCACGCCGACCACGGCGTTCCCGATCGGGGAGCGGGTAGACGACCCGATGGCGATGTACCTCGCCGACCTGTGCACCATCCCGGTGAACCTGGCCGGCAACGCCGCGATGTCCCTGCCCTGCGGTCTGGCCGACGAGGACGGGCTTCCGGTGGGTCTTCAGATCATCGCTCCGGCGATGGCCGACGACCGGCTGTACCGCGTCGGAGCGGCGGTGGAGGCCGCGTTCCAGGCACGCTGGGGACATCCGATCCTGGAGGAGGCACCCGCGCTATGAGCATTGGCAAGAAGAAGCCGAAGTCCAAGGCCAGCACCTACCTGTCCATCGGCACCACGCTGTTCGGCGTGGTCAGCGTCTCCCGCCAGCTGCGCGAGGCCCGCAGTGAGGGCGACAAGCTCAGGCTGGCCGACGCCCTCGTCTCGGCCGCCTCGATCGTCACCGGCGTCGCGCTGCTCGCCCGCGAGCTGCGCCGGATGGCGCAGGACGAGGGCGGCGTCCTCGCCGACGAGCGCGACTGAGCCGCGGTACGCCACGCACGCATCCGGAAGGTACTTCTCCCGTGACCGTCACTGACCTGGTGTCGTACGAGGACGCGCTCGCGTCCTACGACCCCGTCATGGGCCTCGAGGTCCATGTCGAGCTCGGCACCAAGACCAAGATGTTCTGCGGCTGCGCCACCACGCTGGGCGCGGAGCCCAACTCGCAGACCTGTCCCACCTGCCTCGGCCTGCCGGGCTCGCTGCCGGTCGTCAACGCGACCGGCGTCGAGTCCGCCGTTCGGATCGGTCTCGCCCTCAACTGCGAGATCGCCGAGTGGTGCCGCTTCGCCCGGAAGAACTACTTCTATCCGGACATGCCGAAGAACTTCCAGACCTCCCAGTACGACGAGCCGATCGCGTTCGACGGCTACCTGGACGTCCAGCTGGCCGACGGCGAGGTCTTCCGGGTCGGCATCGAGCGCGCCCACATGGAGGAGGACACCGGCAAGTCCACCCACATCGGCGGCGCGACGGGGCGCATCCACGGCGCCTCGCACTCGCTGCTCGACTACAACCGGGCCGGCATCCCGTTGATCGAGATCGTCACCAAGCCGATCGAGGGCGCCGGTGCCCGCGCCCCCGAGGTGGCCAGGGCCTACGTCGCCGAGCTGCGCGAGCTCATCAGGGCGCTCGGAGTCTCCGAGGCCCGGATGGAGATGGGCCAGCTGCGCTGCGACGTCAACGTGTCGCTCCGGCCGCACGGCCGGGAGGCGTTCGGCACCCGCAGCGAGACCAAGAACGTCAACTCGCTGCGCAGCGTGGAGCGCGCCGTCAGGTTCGAGATCCAGCGGCACGCGGCCGTGCTCGGCGACGGCGGCACGATCGTGCAGGAGACCCGGCACTTCCACGAGGACAACGGCACCACCACCTCGGGCCGGGTCAAGGAGGAGGCGGAGGACTACCGCTACTTCCCCGAGCCCGACCTGGTGCCGATCGCCCCCGAGCGCGAGTGGGTGGAGCGGCTGCGCGCCGAGCTGCCCGAGACGCCGCTGGCCAGGCGGAACCGGCTGCGCGAGGAGTGGGGCATCTCGGCGCACGAGATGCAGTCGGCGCTCAACGCGGGCGCGGTCGAGCCGATCACCGCCACCATCGAGGCCGGCGCCGACGCGGCGGCGGCCCGCAAGTGGTGGCTGGGCGAGCTCGCCCGGCGCGCCAACGAGCAGGGCGTCGAGCTCGCCTCGCTGCCCATCACCCCGGCGCAGGTGGCCAGGGTGGCGGCGCTGGTCGCGGCCGGCGAGCTCAACGACAAGCTGGGCCGCCAGGTCATCGACGGCGTGCTGGCGGGCGAGGGTGACCCGGACACCATCGTCGAGAAGCGGGGGCTGCGCATCGTCAAGGACGAGGGTGCGCTCGGCGCCGCCGTCGACGAGGCCATCGCGGCCAACCCGGCGGTCGCCGACAAGGTGCGGGGCGGCAAGACGGCCGCCGCCGGCGCCCTGGTCGGCGCGGTGATGAAGGCCACCAGGGGCCAGGCCGACGCGGCCAGGGCCCGCGAGCTGATCCTGGAGCGGCTCGGCGTCACCGAGTAAGGCCCCCGCGCCGCCGCTGAGGCGGAGCGAGGCCCGCCTAAGGCCCCCGGCGCCCGCCGGGGGCCTTCGCGCTAAGCGCGCCGGCGCGGCGAAACGCGGCGATCGCCCGATGCGCGCGGGCCCCCTGGGAGAGGAGCGTTGAGGCTGCTGACAGGCAGCCGAATCCCAGGGAGGGAACCAGGATGACCGGACTCGAGCAGCTGCTCGGGCAGGAACTCCACCGACAGCGCGCGGCCGACCTCGAACGGGCGGCCGAGGAGCACCGGGCGGCCACCGCCGCCCGGAACGAGGAACGGCGCACCGGTGAGGCGGAGCAGCCGGCGTCCGCCCGGAGCCGGAATCGCCGGGGCAGGATCGCGGTGGCGTGACGGCGAGATCGGCGGCCCGGCCTCTGCCCAGCGCGATAAGCGGTACCGGGTCGTCGGCCAGGCGTGCCATTCTCGGTGCTGTGGAGAGCCGTCGGGTCAGTCCCGTGTTCGTGGGCCGCGCCAGCGAGCTGGCCGAGCTCACGGCCGGCCTGTCCCGCGCCGGGCGCGGCGAACCACAGGCGTATGTGGTCGGCGGCGAGGCCGGCATCGGCAAGTCGCGGCTGCTCGATGAGGTGCTGACGGCGGCCAGGGCGGCGGGCGCCGTCACGGCCGTCGGATCCTGCGTCGAGCTCGGCGCGGACGGCCTGCCGTTCGCGCCGGTCGCCGCCGTGCTGCGCTCGCTGCACCGGCAGCTGGGCGCGGAGCTGGCGGAGGCGGCGACCGGGCAGCTCGGGGAGCTCGCCCGGCTGCTGCCGGAGCTCGGCGACGAGGCGCGCCCGACCTCGGGGGACGCGCTCGACCGGGTGCGGCTCTTCGAGCTGACGGCCCGGCTGCTTGAGCGGCTCTCCGCCGACCGGAGCCTCGTGGTGGCCATCGAGGACCTGCACTGGTCGGACCGCTCCACCCGGGAGCTCCTCGGCTACCTGTTCCGCTCGGTGCAGCGCAGCCGCCTCGTGCTGCTCGCCACCTACCGCGCCGACGACCTGCACCGCCGCCATCCGCTGCGCCCGTTCCTCGCGGAGCTCGACCGGCTGCGCTCGGTCCGGCGGATCGAGCTGGCCCGGCTGAGCGACGCCGAGGTGCAGGCGCAGATGGCGGGGATCACGGGCGGGGCGCCGGATCCCGCGCTGGCCCGCTCGGTGTTCGAGCGCTCCGAGGGCAACCCGTTCTTCGTCGAGGAGCTGACCGCCAACGGCGGCGCCGGGCGCGGCCTGAGCGAGTCGCTGCGCGACCTGCTGCTGGTGCGGGTCGAGGCGCTGCCCGAGGGCGTGCAGGAGCTGTTGCGGATCGCGGCGGAGGCGGGCTCGTCGGTGGAGCACGCGCTGCTCGCCCAGGTGGCGGGGCTGCCGGAGCCGGAGCTGCTGGCCGCGCTGCGGGCGGCCGTCGGGGCGTATCTGCTGGTGCCCACGGAGGACGGCGACGGCTACCGCTTCCGGCACGCGCTGATGCGCGAGGCGGTGGTGGACGACCTGCTGCCGGGGGAGCGGGCCAGGCTCAACCGTCGCTTCGCTGAGGCGTTGGAGGCCGGGCACGGCCTGGTGCCCGCCGGCGAGCGGGCAGCGCGGCTCGCCAGCTACTGGTACCACGCGGGGGACGGCGCCAGGGCGCTGCCCGCGGTGCTGGCGGCGGCGACCGAGGCCGGTCGGCGGTACGCCTACGCGGAGCAGCTACGGCTGCTGGAGCGGGCGCTCGAGCTGTGGGACACGGCGCCGGACGAGGCGCTGGCCGGGCTGCGTCCGGTGGAGCCGATCTGGGCCTACCCGGACCCGGAGGCGCCGGGCCGGCCCGTGGACTACCCGGACCTGCTGGCCGAGGCCACGATGGCGGCCGTACACGCCGATGAGCGGGACCGGGTGCTGGCGCTCAGCAGGCGGGCCCTGCGGGTGCTCGACGCGCGCGCCGAGCCGCTGCGTTCCGCCTGGTTCTGGCTCCAGCGCTCCCGGGCCCGGTCCGGCGTGGGGCGGAGCGACGGGCAGGCCGAGCTTGACCGGGCCAAGAAGCTGGTGCAGGGCCTGGCCCCCTCGGTGGTGCACGCCCAGATTCTGGCCCAGGTGGCGGCCCGCAACACCCTGGACCTACCGAGCCCCGAGACCTTCGAGACGGTGGAGCGCGCGGTCGAGATGGCCCGCCTGGTGGGTGCGGAGCGCACCGAGCTGTACGCGCGCTTCACGCGGGGCTGCCTGCTGGCCGACTCCGGGGACGTGGACGGTGGCCTGGCCGAGATGAGCGCCGTGATCGAGCGGGTGATCGAGGGCAGCGATGTCAGCCTGATGTCCCGCTCGCTGGTCAACTACGCGGCCACGCTGAGCGAGGTGGGAGAGTTCCGGCAGGCGAGCGAGGCGGTGGCGCGCGGCATGGAGATCGCCGACCGCTACGACCTGCGGGACGCCAGGGGATGGTTGTCGGCGAACCACGCCGAGGTGCTGATCGCGCTCGGCCGCTGGCCGGAGGCCGAGGCGGCGGCGGCCGCCGCGCTCCGTCAGGGGCGGGACTCCAGGCTGCGCGCCGGCGCCCGGCTCGCCGCCGCCCACCTGGCGCTGCTGCGCGGCGACATCGCGGAGGCGAGCCGGGGTCTGGCCGCCACCCGGGCGGAGATCCACACCCCGGACCTGAACCCCGGGATGGCGGTGAGCCTGGCCCGGGTCGAGGTCGAGCTGGCCGCGGCCGAGGGCAGGATCGCGGACGTCAGAGCGACGCTCCGGGCCGCGATGGCGGGCGGTACCCCGCCCTTCACCGCCAACTACGCCTGGGAACTCTTCCTCGCGGCGGCCACCGCCGAGGCCGAGAGCCGAGGGTTGCCGACGGCGGAGGAGGGGAGGCCGGCCGCCGTCGCGGCGATCCGGGCCGCGATGGCGCTCGTGCCCCGTGCGATACCGCTGTGGACCGCGCTCGGGCACCTGGTCGACGCCCAGTTGAAGCGAGCCGAGGGCCGGCCGGCGGAGGTCCGCTGGGCTGAGGCGGTCGAGGCGCTCGAACGGTTCGAGCTGCCCCACCACCTGGCCGTCGCCCGGCTCGGCTGGGCCGAGGCGCTGCTGGCCGAGGGCGGCTCAGAGGCGCGGGAGCGGGCCGCGGAGCCGCTGCGCCAGGCCGGCGAGACCGCCCTCGCCCTGGGCGCGGCGCCGCTGCGCGAGCGGGTGGCCCGGCTGGCGACCAGGGCCGGACTCTCGCTGCTGCCGCCGGAGCCGGCCGAGCCCCCCGACCCGGCCGACTCCTTCGGCCTGACCCCCCGCGAGCGGGACGTGCTGGCCCTGGTGGCCGTCGGCCGCAGCAACCGGCAGATAGCCGAGGAGCTGTTCATCTCGCCCAAGACGGCGAGCGTGCACGTCTCCAACATCCTGGGGAAGCTGGCCGTCTCCGGCCGGGGCGAGGCCGCGGCCCTGGCCCACCGGGTGGGCTTGGGCCGGGGGCCGGCCGAGCTTTGGGCCGGGATCGGGGGGGGGGCGGCGGCGGCGGTCGGCGCCGCCGCCGCGCCCGGTGGGGGGTGGCGGTCCTCAGGCCGTCGCCACGCAGGAGCCGAGCGTGGGCGCGGTCCAGTTGCCGTTGGCCATCACGGTGAAGCCGAAGCTGGTCGAGCCGCCCGCCGACAGCGCGCCGTTGCCGTTGGGCCGCATGGTCATCACCGTGCCGGTGCCGTCCCAGCTCGGGGTGCCGTTCCAGGTGGTCGACACCTGCTGCGGGGAGCGCAGGGTCACGGTCACCGTCCAGCCGCTGATCGGCGTCGAGCCGGCCGTCACGGTGACCTGGCCGTTGAACCGGTCGCCCCAGCGCTGGGTCTCCGCGTAGGTCACCGAGCAGCCGGCGCTCCCGCCACCGCCCCCGCCGCCGGAGCCGTTGAGCGCGTTCAGCACCGCCGTGTACGCCGGCTTCTTGTTGTAGTTGCCGTCGAACAGCAGCGGGGTGTCGCTGGCCCGCCAGGAGTACTTGTCCGTGACGCCCCACACCGTGATGCCGGTGCAGCGGGAGACGGCCAGGCAGGCGTTCACCACCCGGGAGTAGCTGTTGGCCTGGGCGGTGCCGGAGCCGGCGATGTCGAGCTCGGTGATCTGCACCTCGACGCCGAGGTCGGCGAAGCGCTGGAGGTTGGCCTGGAAGTCGGCCGGCACCGGGGAGGCGCTGTTGAAGTGCGACTGGAAGCCGACGCAGTCGATCGGCACGCCGCGCGCCCGGAAGTCGCGGACCATGTTGTAGACCGCGTTGCTCTTCGCGTTGATGCCGTCGGTGTTGTAGTCGTTGTAGCAGAGCTTGGCGTTCGGGTCGGCGGCCCTGGCGGTGCGGAACGCCTCCTCGATGAAGCCGTTGCCGAGTCGGTCCTGGAAGGGCGAGCTGCGCCGGGCGCCGCTGTTGCCGTCCTGGAACGCCTCGTTGACCACGTCCCAGGAGTGGATCTGGCCCCGGTAGCGGCCCATCACCTGGTTGATGTGGTTGTTCATCGCGGCCCTGAGGTCGTTGGCGTTCAGTCCGCCCACCCAGCCGGGCAGCTGCGAGTGCCAGACCAGGGTGTGGCCCCGGACCCGCATGCCACGGGACCGGGCGTGGTTCACGATCTGGTCGGCGGCGCCGAAGGTGAACGAGTTGCGGTTGGGCTCGGTGGCGTCCCACTTCATCTCGTTCTCGGCCGTGACGCTGTTGAACTCGGTGTTCAGCGTGGACGCGTAGGCGGCCTCACCGAGGCGGTTGGCGGCCACCGCGGTGCCGAAGTAGCGGCCGCGCTCGGCCGCCGAGGCGCCCAGCGTGGTGGCGGCGTCCGCGGTGTTCGGCAGGGCGATGAGGCCGGCCGCCGCGAGAAGGCCGGCGGTGGCCACCACCAGCGCCCGGCGGGCGCGTGACCACGAGCTGCCTAAGGTGCCTGAGGTGCCTGAGGACGGGCTGATCATTGCTACCCCTCGGTCGATGGATGGGTGTACTGCCGCGGCTGCGGGAGCCGCGCTCGAGTCCCGGAGAGCGACGGCGCCCATGGCGTGAGGCAACGATCGAACGGGAGTATGCGCCCGCCAGGGCGCCCCGTCAACGGATCCTTCCGGAATTTTTCCGGCTGGAATCATGTGTCGTCGACGGCTGGAGATCGCCAGTGACCTGCGGTGAAGCGCGTTCGATGATGCGCCGCAGGTCAGACGGGGAGCGGCAGGGGGCCGAAAATTATCGGGGACCCGACCGGAAGGTCGCCGGGTCGGACCCTCGCGATGCCTAAGGAGCACCCGGCCCCCGGGACCCGGCGCCTAAGGACCTACCGGCCGGCGACTTCCGCAACATTCCCGATGTGGCGGCCCCTCCTTGGCGAGGAGTGTGGAGTCATCGCGAACGAGCGACACCACACCGAGGGAGAACCCGATGTACCACGAGTTGCACGCCGTCCAGACCAGGATCGACGAGCTGCACCGGGAGGCGGCCACGGAGCGCCTCGCCAACGAGGCCCGGCGGCGCGCCGCCTCCGAGGAACACGAGCCCGAGGGGCGGGTGAGTCAACGGGGCGGGGCGCGGGGCCGGCTGCTCGGCCTGCGTCGGAGCGCCCGGGTGTGACGCACATGCCCCGCCGAGTGTCAGACGTGTGTGCGATCCTGCCCAACATGCACATCAGAACCGTCAGCCCCGTCTTCGTCGGCCGCGCCCCCGAGCGGGCCACCCTGGCCGAGGCGCTCGCCTCGGCGACGGCCGGCGCGCCCCAGGCGGTGCTGATCGGTGGTGAGGCCGGGGTCGGCAAGAGCCGCCTGCTCGCTGAGTTCCTCGCCGAGGCCAGGGCGGCGGGCGCCGTCACGGCCGAGGGGGCCTGCGTCGAGGTCGGCGTGGAGGGCCTGCCCTTCGCCCCCGTCTCCACCGTGCTGCGCGGCCTCAACCGCCAGCTCGGCGAGGAGCTCGCCGAGGCCGCCGCCGGGTTCGGCGGCGAGCTCGGCCGGCTGCTCCCCGAGCTCGGCGGCCCCACCGCGGCGGCCAGGGCCGGGCGCGACGAGGACGAGCGGGCCCGGCTCTTCGAGCTCACCGCCCGGCTGCTCGAGACCCTCGCCACCGACCGCACCCTGGTGCTGGTCATCGAGGACCTGCACTGGTCCGACCGCTCGACCCGCGGCCTGCTCGGCTACCTCTTCCGCTCGCTCCAGCGCTGCCGGGTGTTGCTCCTCGCCACCTACCGCTCGGACGACATCCACCGCCGCCACCCGCTGCGCCCCTTCCTGGCCGAGCTCGACCGGCAGCGCACGGTGCTCCGCGTCGAGCTCGCCCGCTTCACCCGTGAGGAGGTGCGCGGCCAGCTCGCCGGCATCCGGGGCAGCGCGCCCTCCGAGCGCGAGCTCGACCAGGTCTACCAGCGCTCGGACGGCAACGCGTTCTTCGTCGAGGAGCTGGCCACCGCGAGCGACTGCGGAGGAGGGAGCATCCTCAGCGACTCCGTGCGCGACCTGCTGCTGGTCCGGGTCGAGGCCCTGCCCGAGTCGGCGCAGCGCGTCGTCCGCACGCTCGCCGAGGGCGGCTCCAAGGTGGAGCACGCGCTGCTGCGCGCCGTCACCGGGCTCGGCGAGGACGAGCTGATCGAGGCGCTGCGCACCGCGGTCGGCGCCAGCATCCTGCGCGCCGACGAGGACGACAGCTACGGCTTCCGGCACGCGCTGGTCCGCGAGGCCGTCGACGACGACCTGCTGCCGGGTGAGCGGTCCCGGCTCAGCCGCAGATACGCGGAGGCCCTGGAGGCCGACCCCGACCTGGTGCGGGCCGACGAGCGGCCGGCCAGGCTCGCCAGCTACTGGTACCACGCGCGGGACGCGGCCAGGGCGCTGCCCGCCACGCTGAGCGCCGCCGCAGCGGCCCGCTGCCGCCACGCGTACGCGGAGCAGCTGCACCTGCTGGAGCGTGCGCTCGAGGTCTGGGACGACGCGCCGGCCGAGGTCCGCAGGCGGCTGCCGCTCGCCGAGGGCGTCGAGTCCTACCCGCTGTGCGACTGCGACGACGAGGAGCTGAGCTTCCTCGACCTGCTGGCCGAGATGGCCGTCACGGCCCGCCGGGCCGGCGATCCCGAGCGCGGCCTCACGGTGGTCAACCGGGCCCTGCGCCACATGAACGAGCGGAGCCACCCGCTGCGCGCCGCCTGGTTCTGGACGCAGAAGTCCCGGCTGATGCGGAACCTGGCCCGCGGCGACGGCTGGACCGAGCTCGCCACGGCGCAGGAGCTGCTGGCCGGCTTCCCGCCCTCGCGGGTGCACGCGCACGTGATGACGGAGGCCGCCGGCTGGCGCACCGTGTTCGACCCGCGCCCCGAGGGCGTGGCCGTCGCCGACCAGGCCGTCGAGCTGTCCCGGCAGGTGGGCGACGAGGAGTCCGAGCTGAACGCGTTGATCAGCAGGGGCGGCCTGCTGGCCGAGGGCGGCGACGGGGACGCCGCGGTCGCCGTGCTGCGGGACGCCGCCCGGCGGGCCGAGGAGACCGAGCTGGTCAGCGTCTTCAAGCGCAGCCTCGTGAACCTCGTGTCGCTGCTCGAGGGCATCGGCCGCTCCGAGGAGGCCGTGGCGGACGCCGACCGGGGCGTGCCGATCGCCTACCGCTACGGGCTGCGGGACACCGAGTCCTGGCTCCACGGGAACCGCGCCGACTCGCTGTTCTCGCTCGGCCGCTGGGCCGAGTGCGAGACCGCCGTCCGCGAGTCGCGGCGCACCGCGCAGACTCCCGTCTCACACGCGCTCGCGGCCAAGCGGATGGCCCTCCTCGCCGTCGCCAGGGGCGACCTGGAGACGGCGGAGGCGGAGCTGACCCGGATGACCGAGCACTACAACACCTTCGACGTCTCCGCCCCGCAGTACGCCCACCCGGCCGCGCAGGCGCGCATCGGCTTCGCCGCCCAGCAGGGCCGGATCCTGGACGCCCGCCGACTGCTCGCCGAGACCCTGGCCGTCGACCTCGCCCCCGGCGTCGGCCGCTACACCTGGCCGATGCTGGACGCCGCCGCCGTCGCCGAGTCGGAGGCCCGCGGGGTGCCGGCGGCCGAGCCAGGACAGCCGGCGGCGATATCCAGGATCCGGGCGTGCGCGGTCTCGCTGCCGCGGTCCTACCCGGTGTGGCGCGCCTACGCGCTGCTGGTCGAGGCGGAGCTGCGGCGGGCCGAGGGCACGGCCTGCCCGGCCGACTGGGCGGCGGCCGCCGCCGCCTTCGACGGCCTCACCCGCCCCAGGGAGCGGGCGCGGATCGCGCTGCGCTGGGCCGAGACGCTGCTCGCCCAGGGCGAGCGCGAGCGGGCCGCCGAGCGGCTGGCCGAGGCACACGCCACGGCCCAGCGCCTCGGCGCCGGCCCGCTGCTCACCGAGGCCGAGCGCCTCGCCCAGCGCGGCCGGCTCCCCCTGACCCCGGACGACGGCCTCGACCAGCCGGACTCCTTCGGCCTGACCCGCCGCGAGCTCGACGTCCTCGCGCTGGTCGCCGCCGGCCGCACCAACCGGCAGATAGCCGAGGAGCTGTTCATCTCACCCAAGACGGCGAGCGTGCACGTCTCCAACATCCTGGCCAAGCTCGAAGTCACCGGCCGCGGCCAGGCCGCCGCCCTGGCCCACCGCCTCGGCCTGGTCGGCACGTAACGCTGCGCGCTTGGCGTCGGCCACCGACCCGCCGGCCTGCGGCCGTGCGGCGCCGCGCCGCGCCCCCCCGCCCTTCGGGCGGGCCGTAGCACGGCCCCGGGCATGGCCCGGCGGGTCCGCGCACCGCGCGAAGCGCGAAAGCCCCGGCGGCCGTGCGGTGCCGCGCCCACCCACCCGCCCTCGGCGGGCGGCCTCGCGCGGCAAGCCGACCGGCCCAGCCGGTCCGCGCACCGCGCGCAGCGCGGTCCGGCCCGGCACCCCGCGCGAAGCGCGCGAAAGGGCGGGCGGGTGGGGGAAAACTCGGCGCGAAGCGCCGCGCGCCGCAGCGTCGCGCCCCCGTGCCGGAGCCCTCCGCGAGTCAGCGGACGCGGAGGCGGAGGACGCGGTCGTCCTGCCCGGAGGGCGCCGGCGTTCCGCGGCTGTCCGTCTCGTTGGTGACGAGCAGCAGCTCGTCGTCCCCGACCGCCCGCACCGCCCGCAGGCGGCCGAACTCGCCGGTCAGGAACGACTCCGGCTCGGCGTCGGAGAGCGGCACCCGCCACAGGCGTTCGCCCCGCAGGCCGGCCAGCCAGAGGGAGCCGCCCTGGAAGGCGAGCCCGCTGGGCGACGCCTCGGCCGGCGGCCACCACCGCACCGGGTCGGTGAAGCCGTCGGCCTCGCCGCCCGGGCCCTCGTGGAGCGGCCAGCCGTAGTTCCCGCCCGGCTCGACGCGGTTGAGCTCGTCCCAGGTGTCCTGCCCGAACTCCGAGGCCCACAGCCGGCCTTCGGCGTCCCAGGCGAGGCCCTGCACGTTGCGGTGGCCGGACGAGTAGACCGGTGAGTCGGGGTCCGGGTTGTCGGCCGGCGCTTCGCCCGTCGCCGGGTCGATGCGCAGGATCTTTCCGGAGAGGGAGTCCTGGTCCTGCGCGAGGCCCTGGTCGTCGGCGTCGCCGGTCGAGGCGTACAGCATGCCGTCGGGCCCGAAGGCCAGGCCGCCGCCGTTGTGGATGAACTCGCCGCGGGGGATGCCGGTGAGCACGTCGCGGTCGGGCGCGAGGCCCTGCCCGGGTGCCGCCGAGGCGTCGTAGCGGAAGGCGGTGATCCGGTTGTCGTCGGCGGTGGTGTGGTAGGCGAAGAGCAGGCTGCTCGACGCGAACTCCGGGTCCAGGGCGAGGCCGAGGAGGCCGCCCTCGCCGTCCGGCGTGACGCCCGGCACCTCGCCCACCTCCGAGACCTCGCCCGAGTCGGCCGCGATCCGGTGGACCGTGCCGCCGTCCCGGGAGCCGACCAGCAGGTCGCCGTCGGGCAGCGGCACCAGGCCCCAGGGCGAGTCGAGCCCTTCGGCCACCGTCTCGACCACCTCCACCGCCCCCTCGTCGGGGGCCACGGTCGGTTCCTCGGGGTCGGCCGTCGCCTCCGGTCCTGTCGACTCCCGCGCGCTCCCGGACGCGGTCGCCCCGCCGTCTCGCCCGTCGCCGTCGCCGTCGTCGTCCGTGCCCGAGCCAGAACAACCCGCCACCGCGAGGGACACGGCCGTCACCGCCGCGAGCAGGCCGCCCCTGCCTCGCCGCCTCATCATCCGCCTCCGTCCTCCCCGCCCCCGGGACCGCGATCGGAACGCCCAGCACATCAGACGTGATCCGTTCCGTCACCCCCCGGTACCCCCGCCGACGGCCGATCTAGCCTGGCCGCATGAGCACTTCGGATGTCTGGCTGCCCTTTTCCCCCGACGACCTGTCCGACCTGCCGGGATCGTTCACCTACCGGCACTGGGACGGCGAGGACGACTATCCGGCCGATCCGGCCGACTGCGCCTTCTACGTCGTCCCGTACATGAAGCGCCAGGACGTGGTGCTGCGCCCGCTGCCGCTGATGACCGGCGTGCGCGTCGTCCAGACCCTGACCGCGGGCGTCGACCACATGCTGCCCGGCCTGCCCGACCTGGCGCCCGGCGCGCGGCTGTGCAACGCCGGCTCGCTGCACAACACCAGCACCGCCGAGCTGGCACTCACCCTGACGCTGGCCGCGCTGCGCGGCGTCCCCGACGCGGTGCTCGCCCAGCGCGAGGGGCGCTGGGCGCAGGGCGTGCGCCCAGCGCTCGCCGACCGCCGGGTGCTGATCCTCGGCTACGGCAACATCGGCGGCGCCATCGAGGACCGGCTGCTGCCGTTCGAGGTCGCCGAGGTCATCCGCGTCGCCAGCCGGGCGCGGACGGCGCCGCGCGGCCCGGTGCACGCCGCCGACGAGCTGCCCGAGCTGCTGCCCCGCGCCGACGTGGTGATCGTCGCGACCCCGCTCACCGCCGCCACCCGCGGCCTGGTCGACGCCGAGTTCCTGGCCCGGATGCCGGACGGCGCGCTGCTGGTCAACGTCGGCCGCGGCCCGGTCGTGGACACCAAGGCGCTGCTCGCCGAGCTGGAGTCGGGCCGACTGCTCGCGGCGCTCGACGTCACCGACCCGGAGCCGCTGCCGTCGGGGCATCCGCTGTGGGACGCGCCCGGCGTGCTGATCACCCCGCACGTCGGCGGCCCGACGTCGGCCTTCAGGCCCCGCGCCGAGCGGCTGCTGCGGGACCAGCTGGCCAGGTTCGCGGCGGGCGAACCCGTGGCGCACGTCGTCGCCGTGGGCGGGCGGGAGGACTGATCCGCGGCGTTGACCGAGCGCGAGGCACCCCCCAAATCGTCACGGTCGGTGAGATTGCTATGGCGTTGAGTGACGGTTCTGGTGTACCGTCCGTTCCGGGGCGAGTCCGGAACGAGAGGGGGGCACAGGCCAATGCACCGCCCGAGAACGGCCTGGCGGCCGCGCGCCGACGTGGGGAGCCCGCCGCTGACCGGCCCGGGGCCGCAGCTGGCGCTGGCCGGGGTGTGCGCGGGGTATGCCGTGGGAGCCCTGTTCGGCTGGGGCTCCCCGCAGGTGGCCCGCGTGATGGGGGACTTCGGGCTCTCCGCGGCCGCTTTCCTGGCCGCGGGGTCCTGCCTGTGGTACGCGCACCGGCGGGCCGGTGAGCTGCGGCCCGCGTGGACGCTGTTCGGCCTCTCCTCGATGATGATCGGCCTGGGCAACGCCATATGGGGCTGGTACGAGGTGGTGCTGCGGGAGTCCGTCCCGCGCACCTCGCTCGCGGACGTCTGCTACCTGCTCTTCGCGCCGCTCGCCATCATCGGCCTGCTGATGTTCGCCAGGCGTCCGGCCACCAGGGCGGGCTGGATCTGCCTCGGGCTCGACGCCTGGCTCATCGGCGGCTCGTTGATGACGCTCTCGTGGAGCGTCGCCCTCGCCCACACCGCCCAGTGGCGGGGCGAGACGGTGGCCCGCGCCGCCCTGGCGCTGGCCTATCCGCTGCTGGACATCGCGCTGGTCAGCATGGTGCTGGTGCTGCACTTCCGGCACGGCACCCGGCGCCGGACCGGGGTCAACACGGCCATCGGCGCCCTGGCCCTGACCGTCCTGTGCGACGCGCTGTTCACCTCGCCGATGCTGCGCGCCCACTACAGCTCGGGCCAGCTGCTGGACGCCGGCTGGTTCGCCGCCTCGCTGCTCCTGGCCTACGCGCCGTGGGCGGGCGCCAGAGGCGAGCGGGCGGCCGGTCGGCCGCCGGACGACGGGCCGGCCGAGGAGCCGCCGCCCGGCGGGCGCCAGGAGGGCGATCGTCACGCCCGGCCGTTCGCCGAGTCGCTGGGCATCGGCGCCCTCGCGCCCTACACGGCGGCGGCCGTGTGCGTGCTCAGCATCCTGATGACCATAGTCGCTGGCCGCAGCGTCGACCGGGTCGTCGTGTACGCGGCGTCCGCGGTCGTCCTGGCGCTGCTGGTGCGCCAGGGCATCACCCTCGCGGACAACGCGGCCCTGACCCGCGAGCTCGCCCAGAAGGAGAACTACTTCCGTTCGCTGGTGCAAGGATCGAGCGACGTGATCATGATCGCCGCGCCGGACGGCAAGCTGCGCTACGTGAGCCCGGCGGCCACCGGCGTCTACGGCAGGGACGCCGACCGGCTGATCGGCTGTGAACTCTCCACCCTGATCCACCCTGACGACCTCGGCCGTGTCCTGCACGAGCTGCGCCGCTTTCTCGCGGTGCCGCCCGCGCTCGAGTCGGCCACCAGGATCGAGTGCCGGGTGCGGCACGACGAGGGGCGCTGGCTCAATGTCGAGTCCAGCGTCAACCGCTACCAGGACGGCCTGATCTTCAACAGCCGCGACGTGACCGAACGTGTGCGACTGCAAGCACAGCTGCAGCACAGCGCCTCCCACGACGCGCTCACCGACCTGCCCAACCGGGCCCTGTTCACCGAGCGGGTCCGGCTGGCCCTCAGCGACGGCCACGGCCCGGGCCAGACCGGGGAGTCGGACGCCGCGGTCTTCTTCATCGACCTCGACGGCTTCAAGGCGGTCAACGACACCATCGGCCACCAGGCGGGCGACGAGCTGCTGGTGCAGGCCGCCCAGCGGCTGCGGGAGTCCGTCAGGGCCGGCGACACCACGGCCCGGCTCGGCGGGGACGAGTTCGCCGCGCTGATCGTGGGCGACCCGGCCGGCGAGCCTGGCCCGCGCGAGTACCGGATCCTGGAGATCGCCGAGCGGGTACGGACCGCGCTCTCCCGCCCCTACGTGGTGGACGGCCGCGAGGTGCGGGTGGCCGCCAGCATCGGTATCGCCTTCGCCGAGCCAGGCGCCACCCCGGCCGCCCTGATGCGCAACGCCGACCTCGCGATGTACCGCGCCAAGCAGGCCGGCAAGGCCCGCGTCGAGCTGTACGTGCCGCAGCTCCAGGCCGAGGCGGTGCGCCGCACCGAGCTGGCCGACCGGCTGCGCCGCGCCCTGCACGCCGGCGAGTTCACCCTGCTCCACCAGCCCGTCGTCGACCTTGCCGACGGGCGGATCACCGCGGTCTCCGCGCAGGCCCGCTGGCGCTCCGCGCACGGCCTGCTCAGCACCCCGCTCGAGCTGCTGCGCGGCCCCCGCACCGACGCCGGCGAGCGGGCCACCGAGATGACCGGCTGGCTGGTCAGACAGGCCATCGCCGAGGCCGGCAGGCGCCACCGCGCCGGCCACACCGTCCCCGTGAGCGTCCGGGTGCCGGGGCCCAGGCTCGCCGACCGGGCGCTGGGTGCCGGCGGCGTCGAGGCGCTGCTCGCCGAGCACGGGCTGCCGCCCGACGCCCTGATGATCGAGCTGCCCGAGGCCGAGTCCGTGCTGGCCGCCGACGAGCTGCGGCGTCGCCTCCTCGACCTCAGCGGCCTCGGCGTCGGCGTCGCGCTCGGCGGCTTCGGCAGCGGCGGCACCGCGGCCGCCGCCCTGCACCGGCTCCCCGTGGACCTCGTCCGCCTCGACGGCGAGCTCGTCGACGGCCTGCTCGACTCCCCCCAGCTGCGCAAGATCGCCGCCGGCCTGCTGCGGCTGGCCGCCGACCTGGGCGTCGACTCCCTCGCCGACGGCGTCGACCACCCGGAGCAGGCCGCCGCGCTCCGCGCGCTCGGCTGCCGGCGCGGCCAGGGGCTCGCCTTCAGCGAGCCGCTCGACGCCGCCGGGCTGCGCCGCGTCCTCGACGGCGGCCGCCTCCCCCTGCCCCCGCACCCCCTGCCACCGGCCCGCCGCACCCCCCGCGAGCCACAGGCCGACCCCGCCCCCTCGCACTCCGCACCCACCTAGGCCCTGCCCGGGCGGACAGGACCTGGCCACCCGCGCGTCGCCGACCCGGATCCGCCCCACCCGGTCCACGCCAGGACCGCCCCGGCCCACATAGTGAGACGCCGCTCGCGCTCGCTTGACACCTGGCGGGCAGGGGAGCAAGGTCAGAGTCATGCACACCCGAATTCTCGTACTTGGATGGCGCGTCGGCTGACCTCGGACACTCCGTGGCCCCCAGCGACGCGCTCCCCCTCGCATGCCTTACGGCACGAGGGGTTTTTTGTTGCACCGACGCCGTCAGGGACGCGTCGGAACCCGCACCCGCACCCCAGCTTCACCACCCTCACCACTCCGAGAAGAGAACGTCGATGACCGAGCAGGCCACCGGGGCACCCAAGCCGCAGCCGCGGGCCCCCCGAAGCGGAGCACCGCAGCCCACCGCCACCGTCGAGCACGTGACGGGCGCCCAGTCCCTCATCCGCTCCCTCGAGGCGGTCGGCGCCGACACCGTCTTCGGCATCCCCGGCGGCGCCATCCTCCCCGCGTACGACCCGATGATGGACTCCACCAAGGTCCGCCACATCCTCGTGCGCCACGAGCAGGGCGCAGGACACGCCGCCACCGGCTACGCCCAGGCCACCGGCCGGGTCGGCGTGTGCATGGCCACCTCGGGCCCCGGTGCCACCAACCTGGTCACCCCCATCGCCGACGCCCACATGGACTCGGTGCCGCTGGTCGCCATCACGGGACAGGTGGCCAGCCCCTCCATCGGCACCGACGCCTTCCAGGAAGCCGACATCTGCGGCATCACCCTGCCCGTCACCAAGCACAACTTCCTGGTCACGGACCCCGCGGAGATCCCGCGCACCATCGCCGAGGCGTTCCACATCGCCGCCACCGGGCGTCCGGGCCCCGTCCTCGTCGACATCTCCAAGGACGCCCTGCAGGCCAGGACCGTCTTCTCCTGGCCGCCCACCACCGACCTGCCCGGCTACCGCCCGGTCAGCCGCCCGCACGCCAAGCAGATCCGCGAGGCCGCCCGGCTGATCTCCCAGGCCAAGCGCCCCGTCCTCTACGTCGGCGGCGGCGTCGTCAAGGCCGGCGCCTCCGCCGAGCTGCGCGAGCTGGCCGAGTTGACCGGTGTCCCGGTGACCACCACCCTGATGGCCCTGGGCGCCTTCCCCGACAGCCACCGCCAGCACCTCGGCATGCCCGGCATGCACGGCTCGGTCGCCGCCGTCACCGCGCTCCAGCGGGCCGACCTGATCGTCGCCCTCGGCGCCCGCTTCGACGACCGCGTCACCGGGAAGATCGACTCCTTCGCGCCGCACGCCAAGATCGTGCACGCCGACATCGACCCCGCCGAGATCGGCAAGAACCGCGTCGCCGACGTCCCCATCGTGGGCGACGTCAAGGACGTGATGGCCGACCTGACCGCCGCGCTGCGCGCCGAAGACCCGGCCACCGCGGCGGGCCCGGAGGCCGCCGAGCGCTACGCCGCCTGGTGGGAGCAGCTCGACCGCTGGCGCGAGACCTACCCGCTCGGCTACGACCTGCCGGAGGACGGCACCCTCTCCCCGCAGCAGGTCATCGAGCGCATCGGCCAACTGGCCCCGGAGGACACCGTCTTCACCGCCGGTGTCGGCCAGCACCAGATGTGGGCCGCCCACTACCTGCCGTTCGAGCGCCCCGGCACCTGGCTCAACTCCGGCGGCCTGGGCACCATGGGCTACGCCGTCCCCGCCGCGCTCGGCGCCAAGGCCGGCCGCCCCGAGGCCCCCGTCTGGGCCATCGACGGCGACGGCTGCTTCCAGATGACCAACCAGGAGCTGGTCACCGCCGCGCTCAACAACATCCCGATCAAGGTCGCCATCATCAACAACGGCGCCCTGGGCATGGTCCGCCAGTGGCAGACCCTCTTCTACAACCAGCGCTACTCCAACACGGTGCTGCGCGAGGGCCCCGAGGCGACCGGCACCCGCATCCCCGACTTCGTCAAGCTGGCGGAGGCCATGGGCTGCGTCGGCCTGCGCTGCGAGGACCCCGACCAGCTCGACGCCGTCATCGAGAAGGCCAACGCCATCAACGACCGGCCCGTCGTGGTCGACTTCATCGTCCACGAGGACGCCATGGTGTGGCCGATGGTCGCCGCCGGCACCTCCAACGACGAGGTGATGGCCGCCCGCGGCGTGCGCCCCGACTTCAGCGACGCCGACGACTGACCGACCGCAGAGGTAACACGAACCCGCCATGTCCAAGCACACACTCTCCGTCCTGGTCGAGAACAAGCCCGGTGTCCTCTCCCGGATCACCTCGCTCTTCTCCCGGCGCGGCTTCAACATCGACTCGCTCGCCGTCGGCACGACCGAGCACCCCGAGGTGTCCCGCATCACCATCGTCGTCAGCGTCGAGGCGCTGCCGCTCGAGCAGGTCACCAAGCAGCTCAACAAGCTGGTCAACGTCCTCAAGATCGTCGAACTCGACCCGTCGGCGGCCGTCCACCGGGAACTCGTTCTGGTGAAAGTCCGCGCCGACAACGAGACCAGGTCGCAGATCGTCGAGATCGTGCAGCTCTTCCGCGCCAAGACCGTGGACGTCGCCCCCGAGGCCGTCACCATCGAGGCCACCGGCAGCAGCGACAAGCTGGAGGCCATGCTGCGGATGCTGGAGCCGTTCGGCATCAAGGAGTTGGTGCAGTCCGGCGCCATCGCCATCGGCCGCGGCTCCCGCTCCATCACCGACCGCTCGCTCCGCGCGCTGGACCGCAGCGCGTAGCACGTCGTTCCCGCGCGTGGACCGGATACCGAGACCGGTCCACCACCCCCGTTCCACACGTCCTACGGTGGAACCCCGCCGCCGTCCCATCGGCGGTGGCGTGAACCAACAAGGAGAAGAACCGAAGTGGCCGAGCTGTTCTACGACGACGACGCCGACCTGTCCATCATCCAGGGCCGCAAGGTGGCGGTCCTCGGTTACGGCAGCCAGGGCCACGCCCACGCGCTGTCCCTGCGCGACTCGGGCGTCGACGTCCGGGTCGGTCTGCACGAGGGCTCCACGTCCCGCGCCAAGGCCGAGGAGCAGGGGCTGCGGGTGACCACCCCGGCCGAGGCCGCCGCCGAGGCCGACGTCATCATGATCCTGGTGCCGGACCCGATCCAGGCCCGCGTCTACGAGGAGTCCGTCAAGGACAACCTCAAGGAGGGCGACGCGATCTTCTTCGGCCACGGCTTCAACATCCGCTTCGGCTTCATCAAGCCGCCGGCGGGCGTCGACGTCTGCATGGTCGCCCCCAAGGGCCCCGGCCACCTGGTCCGCCGCCAGTACGAGGAGGGCCGCGGCGTGCCGTGTATCGCGGCCGTCGAGCAGGACGCCTCGGGCAACGCCTTCCCGCTGTCCCTCTCCTACGCCAAGGCCATCGGCGGCACCCGGGCCGGCGTCATCAAGACCACCTTCACCGAGGAGACCGAGACCGACCTCTTCGGCGAGCAGGCGGTCCTCTGCGGCGGCACCGCGGCCCTCGTCAAGGCCGGCTTCGAGACCCTGACGGAGGCCGGCTACCAGCCGGAGATCGCCTACTTCGAGTGCCTGCACGAGCTGAAGCTCATCGTGGACCTCATGTACGAGGGCGGCCTGGAGAAGATGCGCTGGTCGATCTCCGAGACCGCCGAGTGGGGCGACTACGTGTCAGGCCCGCGCGTCATCACCGAGCAGACCAAGGCCGAGATGAAGCGCATCCTGGGCGACATCCAGGACGGCACCTTCGCGGAGGCGTGGATGGCCGAGTACAACGCCGGCCTGCCGCGCTACAACGAGTACAAGAAGGCCGACGCCGGCCACCTGCTCGAGACCACGGGCAGGGAGCTCCGCAAGCTGATGAGCTGGGTCGACGAGGAGGCCTGAGCCCTCCGCGATCCGATCGATCCGACCCGTCACCACGGGGGAGTTCGCTCGATCGGGCGGCGGGTCCGGTACGAACCGCCGGGCTCGCCGCCCGCCGCTACACTGCACTGCACCAAGCGTGTCACGGGCTCACAGCGTCGTGCGGCTCCACGTGGCTGCCTACCTCTCCACTCCCGGCCGTCGGGACGCGGCCTTCCGCAAAGGACCAGTGAGACCCAGTGAGCAAGCCCGTCGTACTCATCGCAGAAGAGCTCTCCCCCGCGACCGTCGATGCCCTCGGTCCCGACTTCGAGATCCGGCACTGTGACGGCGCTGCCCGTGACGAACTGCTGACCGCCATCGCCGACGTGGACGCGGTGCTGATCCGCAGCGCCACCAAGATCGACGCCGAGGCCATCGCGGCCGCCCGCCGCCTCAAGGTCGTCGCCCGTGCCGGCGTCGGCCTGGACAACGTCGACGTCGCCGCCGCCACCAAGGCCGGCGTCATGGTGGTCAACGCGCCCACCTCCAACATCGTGACCGCGGCCGAGCTCGCCTGCGGCCTGATCGTCTCCACCGCCCGCAACATCCCGCAGGCCAACGCCGCGCTGAAAAAGGGTGAGTGGAAGCGCAGCAAGTACACGGGCGTCGAGCTCGCCGAGAAGACCCTCGGCGTCGTCGGCCTCGGCCGCATCGGCGTGCTGGTCGCCCAGCGGATGGCCGCCTTCGGCATGGACATCGTCGCCTACGACCCCTATGTGCAGCCGGCCCGCGCCGCCCAGATGGGCGTCAAGCTGCTCAGCCTCGACGAGCTCCTCGCCGTCTCCGACTTCATCACGGTCCACCTCCCCAAGACCCCCGAGACCCTGGGGCTCATCGGCGACGAGGCGCTGCACAAGGTCAAGCCCAGCGTCCGGATCATCAACGCGGCCCGCGGCGGCATCGTCGACGAGGCCGCCCTGCTCAGCGCCCTCAAGGAGGGCCGGGTCGCCGGCGCCGGGCTCGACGTCTACGCCACCGAGCCCTGTACCGACTCGCCGCTCTTCGAGTTCGACACCGTGATCGGCACCCCGCACCTCGGCGCCTCCACCGGCGAGGCCCAGGAGAAGGCCGGCCTCGCCGTCGCCAAGTCCGTCCGCCTCGCGCTCGCCGGTGAGCTCGTCCCCGACGCGGTCAACGTGCAGGGCGGCGTCATCGCCGAGGACGTCCGTCCCGGGCTGCCGCTCGCCGAGAAGCTCGGCCGCATCTTCACCGCGCTCGCCGGCGAGGTGGCCCAGCGACTCGACGTCGAGGTGTGCGGCGAGATCACCCAGCACGACGTCAAGATCCTGGAACTCTCCGCGCTCAAGGGCGTCTTCGAGGACGTCGTCGCCGAGACCGTCTCCTACGTCAACGCGCCGCTCTTCGCCCAGGAGCGCGGCGTCGAGGTGCGGCTCACCACCAGCTCCGAGTCGCCCGACCACCGCAACCTGATCACCGTGCGCGGCACGCTCACCAGCGGCGAGGTGGTCTCGGTCGCCGGCACTCTGGCCGGTCCCAAGCACCTCCAGAAGATCGTCGGCATCGGCCCGCACACCGTGGACCTGGCGCTCGCCGACCACACGGCGTTCCTGCGCTACACCGACCGCCCCGGCGTCGTCGGCACCCTCGGCCGGATCCTCGGCGAGGCCGGCATCAACATCGCCGGCATGCAGGTGGCCCGCGCCGAGGAGGGCGGCGACGCGCTGATCGCCCTCACCATCGACAGCACCATCCCGCCCGCGGTGCTCAACGAGATCGCCGAGGAGATCGGCGCCACCTCGGCCCGCGGCGTCGACCTCACCGACTGACCCCGCCGGCGGCGGCGCCCCCGGCGGGCGCCGCCGCACCTCAACCGTTGGGCAGGACCACCGCCCGGCCGTTGACCTTCCCGGCGTGCAGCCGCTCGTACGCCAGCGGCGCCTCGTCGATGCCGTAGGTCTCCACCCTGACCTCCACGGCCCCCGACCGCGCCAACGCCAGCACCTCGCCGAGCTCGCCCCTGCTGCCCCAGTACGGCGCGGCCACGGCGACGTCGAACGCGGTGGTGTTGATGCCGACCGGCAGCGCGCCGCCCGCGATGCCCACGATCGACACGTCCGCCTCCACGGCCGCCACCGCGCCCGCCGTGGTCACGGTCCCCTGGGCCCCCACGAAGTCGAACACCGCCTCCGCGCCGAGCCCGCCGGTCAGCTCCCTGACCCGGTCGGCCGCCCGCTCGTCGGACAACACCGTCTCGTGCGCGCCGACCGCCCTGGCCAGCGTCAGCTTGTCCTCCGACACGTCGAGCGCGATCACCCGGCTCGGCGTCAACGCGCGCAGCAGCTGGATCGCCACGTGCCCGAGCCCGCCCGTGCCGATCACCACGGCCGTGCTGCCCGGCCGCAGCTTGGGCAGCGAACGCTTGATCGCGTGGTACGGCGTGAGCCCGGCGTCCGTCAACGGCACCGCGCTCACCGGGTCGAGCCCGCCCAACGGCACCAGGAACCGGGCGTCGTCCACCAGCAGGAACTCCGCCATGGCGCCCGGCGAACCGAGCCCCGGCGGGAAGATCCCGAGATCGGCGGCGCGCAGGCAGTAGTTCTCCTTGCCCTCGGCGCACTTGGCGCAGCGGCCACAGCCCTGCGGCCCGTACACCGCGACCAGCTCGCCCTCGGCGATCCCGGTGACGCCCTCACCCAGCGCCGCCACCGTGCCGGCGCCCTCGTGCCCGAGGGTCAGCGGCAGCGGGTAGGGGAACGACTCGGCCGGCCAGCTCATCACGGCGATGTCCGAGTGACACACCCCGGCGGCCGCCACCCGCAACAGCACCTGCCCGGGCCCCGGCTCCGGCTCCGGCACGTCCACGACCTCGGGCGCGGCGCCGATCTCCCGATACTGGACGGCCTTCATCCGACCTCCCTGGCGGCGGCGCGGTGGCGGAACGCCACCTCCTGGCCATGCTGCGGCGCGCGGCCGCAGCCCGCAAACGCACCGCCACGCGCTGCGCGGCGGCGCGGTTGCGGTGGCCCGGGGCCTGGCGGCCGCCCGGTGCCGCGCCCACTCACCCGCCCTACGGGCGGGTCGTAGCGCGGCCCCGGGCATGGCCCGGCGGCGAAGCCGCCACGGGCCACCGGCCCGGCCGGCCCGCGCACCCCCCCCGAAAGGGCGGGTGGGTGGGGGGAAGCCCCCGGCGCGAAGCGCCGGACACCCGGCGGCGCAGCCGCCACCCCCGCGCGGAGCGCGAGATAGGGCGGGTGGGTGGGGGCGATCCCCGGCGCGCAAGCGTTTCACCGCACCCCGCGGCGCAGCCGCCACCCCCGCGCGGAGCGCGGCAAAGGGCGGGCGGGTGGGGAAGAAACCGGCGCGAAGCGCCGCCCGCACTCGCCCGCCCCGGTCAAAAGAAAAGCCGGCACCGGCCTGGGAAGGCAGACCGGCACCGGCCCGGCGGAACGGCCGACCGCCCGCGGGTGACGGCCCGCGTCAGCCGCCCGCCAGCTCGTAGGCCTTCGCGGGCGAGAAGGAGCCCGCAGGGCCGTCGCAGCCATCGAGCTCACCCGGCAGCTTGACCCACAGATAGGCGTCGATCAGCCGGTTGCCGGTGGCCGCCGTCGGGTTCTGGCCGACGCGCCGCCCCGGCGGGTCGCACCATTCGCTGCCCAGCGGCCCGTTGCCGTTGCGGCTGGTGTCGATGACCGCCCGCAGGTCGGGGTCGCCGAGCTGGGCGAGGACCGCCTGGACGAAGGCGTTCTCGTCGGCCGTGGTGCGGTAGTTGGAGACGTTGGAGTAGATGCCGTCGCCGCTCCGCAGGATGCCCGCCTCCCGCAGCGTCGCCGCCATGGTGGCGGGGGAGTGCCACGCGGAGTGGCCGGCGTCGAAGTAGACCCTGGCCTCGGGGCTGGCCGCGTGGATGAGGTCGGCCGCGGCGGCCAGCGCGTTGAACCGTTCGGCGCGCTGGGCCGGGTTGAGGCAGGTGGTGAGGGCCAGCGAGTCCGGTTCGAGGATGATGACGGACTGTCCTTCGCCGAGGCCGGCCGCGAAGTCCTCGGCCCAGTCGAGGTAGGCCGTGAAGGTGGGGGCGCCGCCGGCCGAGGCGCCGCCGCAGTCCCGGTTGGGGATCATGTACGAGACGAGCACCGGCACCTCGCCGGTGGCCGCGGCGGCCGAGGTGACGGCGGCGACGTCCTGGGTCACGGTCGCCGGCCGGTAGTTGGAGAACCAGACGGCCTGCGGCTGGCTGGCGATCCGCTGGGCGATCAACGGCTGGCGGGGGTCGTTCGGGTTCTGGGCGACCCAGTCGTGCACGTTCGCCGGGTAGTTGTGGAACACGGTGTCGTCGGGCAGCTCGGCGGCCGCGACGCCGGGGGCGGCGTCCGCGGCCTGCGCGGGGGCGAGCTGACCCGAGGTCAGCAGCAGCCCGCCGAGGGCCGCCGCCACCGCGGTCAACGCGGCTCGTGGGGTGCGCACTATGGCTCGTTCCTCTCCGGAAGAGGGGTACGGTCGTGGGGGTGTGGGAGCGCTCCCAGTGCCGCCGAAGATAGCCGCTCGACGCTGCGGAGTAAACCGTCGGGACAGGGCCGCCGCGGGGGGCCCCCCCCCCCCCGCCGCGCCCCGGGCCGCGGCGGCCGGGCCCCCCCCCCGCCGGGAGCGGGAGAGCC
>NZ_JBHXFJ010000066.1:0-16283 GCF_042722465.1 Streptomyces sp. NPDC127098 | reverse complement strand
CCCACCCTGGCCCGCCTATTATCGCCCCGGGTGGGTGGGTTCTAACCGGGGGGGCCCGGGCCCCGGGGGGCGCCCCCGCGCCCGCGGCGGCTCGCGGTCAGGCGTCGGCGGCGAGCCGGACGTCCGGGATCGAGTCGAGCAGCGCGGCCCAGTCCGGGTAGGCGGCCAGCTTCTTCTGGTGCATCGCCATCAGCGTGGCGGCCAGTTCCGGGTCCTCGTCGTCGGACATCCGGATCGCTGAGAGGCGCGACAGGTGCGGCACGATCTCGAAGTCGCCCGCGAGATGGACCGGGTCGTACAGGTACCGGTCGAGCGACTCCAGGTCCGCTATGCCCGCGAGATAGGTGTGGGTGAACCCGTCGGCGGGATCGCCGAGATCCCGGCCGACGGCCGAGAACGAGACGGACTCGACGCTCGCCGTGCGGCGCATCGCCGCCAGCACGGCCGCCCGCTGCTCGTCGGTGGTCCCGTCCTTGAAGCTGAATCGCAGGATGTTGACGATCACGCGTCTCCTCCAGGTTTCGTGGCGCGCGTTTGAACTTGCTGGTTCAGAATAGCGGACTGAGCGGTAGGGAGACGGGCGTGCGCTCCTGGGCTCAGGGGTGGACGGGGGAGTGGGCCGTGCGGCGCCGCCTCAGCGCAGCCGCGCCGCCTTGAGCGCCATGTGCAGCAGCAGCCGGTCCTCGCCTTCGGCGAGGTCGAGGCCGGTGAGGTGGGCGATCCTGGAGAGCCGGTAGTAGAGGGTCTGCCGGTGGATGCCGAGGGCCGCCGCGGCGCGCGCGGCCTGGCCCGCGTGGTCGAGGAACGCCTCGGCGGTGCGGGCGAGTTCACGGTGCTCGGCGCGGAGCAGCGGGCGGACCGCCGGGTCGGGCGGAACGTCGGCCAGCGCCGAGAGCAGCCGGTAGGGGCCGAGGTCGCGCCAGTCGGCCACGCCGCCGAACCGGTCCTCCGCGGCGGCGACCCGGGCGGCGGCCAGCGCCTCGGGCCAGGCACCGGCCAACTCGGCGACCCCGCGCCGCACGGACCCGATGCCGGCGGACGTGCCGTGCGGTGCCCGGTTCATCAGGTTCATGGCGACGGCGCGGGCGGTGCGCGGTCGTACCAGGACGGCCAACGCCTGCCGCGGCTGACCGTCGTCCGCCACCGAGGCCCGCACCCCGCGTGACCGGCGCGCGGCGGCCGCGTACGTGGGCCCTCCGGGCTGGGGCCGGCGGGCCTCGGGGGCCGACTCTCCCTCGGTGTTCCCCTGCCCTCCGGCCGAAGGGGCCGATGGCGGGTCGCCGGTATCCGGGTCCGGCTCGTCGGGGGCTGGTGTCCCGCCCTCGTCGTCGGCTGTTCCGGCCGGCTCCGGTGGGCCGGTCGACCGGCGGCCCTGGGCCGCTCCGCCCGTGGCGGGCGGAGCCTGTACCGTCTCGGACGCCTCGGTCGGGGCCGCGGCGTGCGGGCCGGCATCGCGTCGACCTTCCGCCGGTGGAGCCGGCGTGGTCGCCTCGGTCGCGACCCCGGCGCCGGCCGGGGAGCGCCCCGGCGGGCCGGTGGTGTCTGCGGCGCGCCGGCCGGGGCGCCGCCGGGGTTCGGCCGGCGTGATCGCCTCGCCCGTGTCGGGGGTTGGGCCGCGGCGCCGGGCCCCGCCGGCCGCGGGCCGGGCGGTGGCCGAGCCGCCGGCGGGCAACAGGCAGAGGGCGAGGGCGCCGGGGGCCACCGCGGGGTCGGCCGGGGGATCCTGCCGCCACGGCAGGACCGCGGCCACCGTCAGCGGCCCCTCGGCCGCCGGGCCGAGGGCCATGGCCAACTCGGCGGCGAGTTCCGGCCTGGTCGGGTCGCCGGGGTCGGCGGTCAGCACGGCGCGCAGCAGTGCCCCCACCCGCGCGCCCGCCCGCGTCTCCGCCGCCAGCAGGGCGCCTATCGGCGCCGCGGCCGCTATCGCGGCGGCCAGCCGGGGGTCGTCGAGCGGGGTGCCGCCCTCGTCGAGCAGCCAGATGTAGCCCTCGACGACACCCCCGTGCCGGACCGGCAGGCAGATCCGGCCGGTGAGCACCCCGGCCGCCGGGTCCGGGGGGATCCGGACCGGTCCTGTGGCCCGGGTGATGCCGAAGCTCTCGAACCACCGCCGCACCGCGACCGTGGACCGCCTGCGCAGGATCGACCGCGTCCTGATCGGGTCCATCACCCGGTCGTCCTCGCTGTCGTGGACGCCGTACGCGATCAGCCCGAAGTCCCGGCTCTCCAGGGTCGCCGGGGTCCCGAGCAGCGCCGAGACCTCGTCGACCAGGTCCTGATACTCCGTCCGCACGCCTCGCCGTCACCTTTCCTGTTGCGTCCGCCGCGTCGTGTCGTGTCCGGTCGCGTCGGGCGGGGGGCCTCCGCTGACCATTCTGGTACAGCGGTCATACACATGTCTGAGATCCCGGACCTGGCCGCCGGACAGCTGTCGATGGCGAGTGACCCGGGCGTTCCCTACCTTCACGGGTAAGCCGCACCCTCCGGCTCGTCTTCGCCGACTCTTTACGTGGAGGTGCCCGTGCTGGGACCCGTCCTACTCGCGGCGGCACGCAGCGACACCGTCCGGCGGCTCGTCTCGGGGGCGCCCGTCACCCGTCAGGTCGTGGAGCGTTTCGTCCCCGGTGAGCGGCTGGAGACGGCGCTGGCCGCCGCCGCACGACTGCTGGCCGACGGCCTGGAGGTGACGTTCGATCATCTGGGCGAGGACGTCACCGACGTCGCCAGCGCGCTGCGCAGCCGGGACGCCTGCCTGGCGCTCGTCGAGGCGCTGGCCGGCGAGGACCTCGGCACCCGCGCCGAGGTCTCGGTCAAGCTGTCCGCCTTCGGCCAGGCGCTGCCCGGCGGCCACGACCTGGCGCTGCGCCACGTGCTGCCGGTGGTGGAGGCCGCGGCGGCGGCCGGCACCACGGTCACCCTGGACATGGAGGACCACACCACCACCGACTCGACGCTGGCGATCCTGGCCGAGCTGCGCGAGCGGTTCCCCGAGACGGGCGCGGTGGTGCAGTCGTACCTGTTCCGCACGGAGAAGGACTGCCAGACGCTGGCGGCCTCGGGGGCCAGGGTGCGCCTGGTCAAGGGGGCGTACCGGGAGCCGGCGTCCGTGGCGTACCAGCACCGGGCCGAGGTGGACCGGGCCTACGTCAGGTGCCTGCGGATCCTGCTGGCCGGCGACGGCTACCCCATGGTCGCCACCCACGACCCACGTCTGGTCGCCGTCGCGCAGGCGCTCGCCGCGCGCCTCGGCCGGCGACCCGGATCGTACGAGTTCCAGATGCTCTACGGGATCCGGCCGGTCGAGCAGCGCCGGCTGGCGGCCGAGGGGCACCGGATGCGGGTCTACCTGCCCTACGGCACCGACTGGTACGGCTACTTCATGCGCCGGCTCGCCGAGCGCCCGGCGAACCTCGCCTTCTTCGCCCGCTCGCTGGCCGGGCGCCGCTGACCCGCGCCCCGACACGCTGCCCGACCCACCCGCGACCACGTGAGAAGGAGTGTCCAGGTCATGGACGGAGTGACCCAGGTACCCGCGCCGGCGAACGAGCCCGTGCACAGCTACGCCCCGGGCTCCGCCGAGCGCGCCCGCCTCGAACGCAAGCTCAAGGAGCTGGCCGACAACCCGATGGAGCTGCCCATGACCATCGGGGGCGTGCGCCGGATGGGCGGCGGCGAGCGGTTCGACGTCGTGCAGCCGCACAACCACCGGGCGAGGCTCGGCACGGCGGCCCACGCCACCCGGCAGGACGCCCAGGACGCGGTCGACGCCGCGCTGGCCGCGGCCCCCGGGTGGCGCTCGCTCTCCTTCGACGACCGGGCCGCCGTCTTCCTCAAGGCCGCCGAACTGCTGTCGGGGCCCTGGCGGGAGACCATCGCCGCCTCGACCATGCTGGGCCAGTCCAAGACGATCCAGCAGGCCGAGATCGACGCGCCCTGCGAGCTGATCGACTTCTGGCGGTTCAACGTGCACTTCGCCCGCGAGATCCTGGCCGAGCAGCCGCCGGTGCAGCCCAAGGGCGTGTGGAACCGGATGGACTTCCGGCCGCTTGAGGGCTTCGTCTACGCGATCACCCCGTTCAACTTCACCGCGATCGCCGGCAACCTGCCCACCGCCCCGGCCCTGATGGGCAACGTGGTGGTGTGGAAGCCGTCGCCGACCCAGACACACTCGGCGGTGCTGCTGATGCGGCTGCTCGAGGAGGCGGGGCTGCCGCCCGGGGTCGTCAACCTGGTGACCGGCGACGGCCGCGAGGTGTCCGAGGTGGCGCTGCCCCACCCCGACCTGGCGGGCATCCACTTCACCGGCTCGACCACGACGTTCCGCTACCTGTGGCAGCAGGTCGGCGCGCACATCGAGCGGTACCGCAACTACCCGCGGATCGTCGGCGAGACCGGCGGCAAGGACTTCATCGTGGCCCACCCGACCGCCGACCCGGCGGTGCTGCGCACCGCGATCACCCGGGGCGCCTTCGAGTACCAGGGCCAGAAGTGCTCGGCGGCCTCCCGCGCCTACGTGCCGCGCTCGCTGTGGGAGGGCGGGCTGCGGGACGAGCTCGTCGCGGAGACCGAGGGCCTGACGATGGGCGACCCGAGCGACCTGTCGAACTTCATGGCCGCGGTCATCGACGAGCGCGCCTTCGCCAAGAGCAAGGCGGCCATCGACCGGGCCAGGACCGACCCGTCCTGCGAGATCGTCGCGGGCGGCACCTACGACGACTCGGTCGGCTACTTCGTCAGGCCGACGGTGCTGACCTGCTCCGACCCGGACAACGAGGTGTTCTCGACCGAGTACTTCGGCCCGATCATCGCCGTCCACGTCTACGAGGACGACACCTTCGACACCATGCTCGAACAGATGGAGTCGGTGGCGGCCTACGCGCTGACCGGGGCCGTGCTGGCCGGGGACCGGGCGGTGGCGGCCAGGGCCAGCGAGCGGCTGCGGTACGCGGCGGGCAACTTCTACCTCAACGACAAGCCCACGGGGTCGGTCGTCGGTCAGCAGCCCTTCGGCGGGGCGCGGGCCTCCGGCACCAACGACAAGGCGGGCTCCAAGTTCAACCTGCTGCGGTGGACCTCGCCGAGGGTGATCAAGGAGACCCAGGTGCCGCCGACCGACTACCGCTATCCACACATGGGCTGAGCCCTCCGGACGGGCGCGGGGGAGCCGGATCGGGTGATTCGCGTCTCACATACTAGGACGGTCAAGTATTTGGCGAGACAACACTGTGGATCACCGCTACTTTTGTGGAGGCTCGCAGGCCGGGCAGCGTCGCCCGGCCGCTCCACACTCCCCGCGCCTGGAGCTGATCCCATGGACGCAACGCTGCCCATGACCACCGTCACCCGCCCGCGCTCGGCCGACGACTCGGCCCTGACGAGGGCCCGCGCCGCGGCCCGGGCCGCCAGGGACACCACCCGCCGTCGCGCGGCCGTCGCGCTCCAGCGCGCCCTGGACCGGCGGGACAACGGCGCCGAGTTCGACGAGGACTGAGCCGCACCCCAGCCGTCCGGATGATGGACGAGGTGGTGTCAGACCGTGGGACGGCGTTAGGGTCCTCCCATGGCTCGCAGCATCGATCTCGCGGTGATTCCCGGTGACGGCATCGGTCCCGAAGTGGTGGACCAGGGACTCAAGGTCCTGACCGCCGTCCTGCCCGGCGACGTCAAGCTGGAGACCACCACCTACGACCTCGGCGCCAAGCGGTGGCACGCCACCGGCGAGACGCTGCCGGACGCGGAGCTCGAGCGGCTGAAGGGTCACGACGCGATCCTGCTCGGCGCCATCGGTGACCCCACGGTGCCGTCCGGGGTGCTGGAGCGGGGGCTGCTGCTCAAGCTGCGCTTCGTGTTCGACCACTATGTGAACCTGCGTCCCAGCAAGCTGTTCCCCAACACCCCGACCCCGCTGGCCGGCCGCCCCGACATCGACTTCGTCGTCGTCCGTGAGGGCACCGAGGGCCTCTACGTCGGCAACGGTGGCTCGGTGCGCACCGGCACCCCCGCCGAGATCGCCAACGAGGTCAGCGTCAACACCGCCTACGGCGTGGAGCGGGTCGTCCGGGACGCGTTCGAGCGGGCCGCCGCCCGGCCGCGGAAGAAGCTCACCCTGGTCCACAAGACCAACGTGCTGGTGCACGCCGGCCACCTGTGGCAGCGCACCGTGGACCGGGTCGCCCAGGAGTACCCGCGGGTCAGCACCGACTACCTGCACGTGGACGCGGCGACCATCTTCCTGGTCACCCAGCCCGAGCGGTTCGACGTGATCGTCACGGACAACCTCTTCGGCGACATCCTCACCGACCTGGCCGCGGCCGTCACCGGCGGCATCGGCCTCGCCGCCTCGGGCAACATCAACCCGACCGGCGCCTTCCCCTCGATGTTCGAGCCGGTCCACGGCTCCGCGCCGGACATCGCGGGCACCGGCAAGGCCGACCCGACGGCCACCGTGCTCTCCGTCGCCCTGCTGCTGCGTCACCTCGGCCACGAGGCGGAGGCCGCCCGCGTCGAGGAGGCGGTCACCGCCGACCTCGCCGAGCGCGACGCCGCCGCCCCGCGCTCCACCGACGCGATCGGCGACGCGCTCGCGGCCCGAGTATCCGGCTGACGACGCCGGCACGCCGCCCCATCCCCACCAGGCCGCCGGCACGCCCGGCGGCCTGGGAAACTCTGCCGCCGGCTGGCACCATCACCCCAGGGCCGCCCCCCGTGCGCATGCCGCCGCACCCCGCGCCATAATCGACCGCACACCGGTCATCTCATACGCGGGGCCGTCGCGCATCCGGATGCTCGGACGTCCTAGTACCAACCCGGCGCGGGCTCGCGGTCCGCCCACCCGATACGTGAAGGACTCGCTCACCATGACGACCCCCATCACCTTCGACCTCAAGCCCTCCACCCAGCCGCTCTCCGAGGCCGAGCGTGCCGCCGCGATGGCCGAGCCCGGCTTCGGCCGGTACTTCACCGACCACATGGTCACCATCCGCTACACCGAGGGCCGCGGCTGGCACGACGCCACCCTCCAGCCGTACGCCCCGATCCCGCTCGACCCGGCGACCATGGCGCTGCACTACGGGCAGGAGATCTTCGAGGGCCTCAAGGCATACCGGCAGCCCGACGGCTCCGTCGTCACCTTCCGCCCCGACGCCAACGCCCGCCGCTTCCAGCGCTCGGCCAGGCGGCTCGGCATGCCCGAGCTACCGGTCGAGACCTTCGTCGAGGCCATCGACGTGCTGGTCGCGCAGGACGCGGCCTGGGTGCCGAGCGGCGCCGGTCAGACGCTCTACCTGCGGCCCTTCATGTTCGCCACCGAGGTGGGCCTCGGCATCAACCGGCCGGCCAACGAGTACCTCTTCATGGTGATCGCCTCGCCGGCCGGCGACTACTTCGCGGGCGGCGTGAAGCCCGTCTCCGTCTGGCTGTCCAACGAGTACGTGCGCGCCGCCCCCGGTGGCACCGGCGAGGCCAAGTGCGCGGGCAACTACGCGGCCGCCTTCCTCGCCCAGGCCGAGGCGGTCAGGCACGGCTGCGACCAGGTGGTCTGGCTGGACGCGGTGGAGCGTCGCTTCGTCGAGGAGATGGGCTCCTCCAACCTCTACTTCGTGCGGGGGAGCGGCTCCGAGGCGCGGATCTACACGCCCGAGCTCACCGGCACCCTGCTGCCCGGCATCACCCGCGACTCGCTGCTGACCATCGCCGCCGACCTCGGCTACCCGACCGAGGAGTTCCGGATCACCGTGGACGACTGGCGGCGGGAGAGCGAGAGCGGCGCCATCACCGAGGTCTTCGCCTGCGGCACCGCCTCGGTGATCACCCCGGTCGGCTCGGTCAAGTCGAGCGATGGCGCCTGGACCATCGCCGACGGGCAGGCCGGCCAGATCACCCTGGGACTGCGCGAGGCCCTGGTGGACATCCAGACCGGGCGCGCCGAGGACCGGCACGGCTGGCTGCACCGCGTCGCCTAGGTCCTGCCGCCCGGACAGGGCCTAAGCGCGGCGTCCGGATCCTGAGACAGCGGGTGGCACGGGCGTCCGCCTGTGCCACACTCGCTGCCATGCTCTCGTTCGCCAGCATTATTGGCAGCTAGCGCGCCGGTCACCCAGTCCCCGACCCGCGCGCAGACCTCTCGCATCCGCGAGGGGTCTTTTCGTTTTCCGGCACACTTGACCGTAGAGGGTTCGACAGGAGTTCCGTACCACCATGACCAGCAAGGACGAGCCGGGCACCCAGGCCCCGGGCGACGGCTTCCACGTCTTCGACACCACCCTGCGGGACGGCGCCCAGCGGGAGGGCATCACGCTCACCGTCGCCGACAAGCTGACCATCGCCCGTCACCTCGACGACTTCGGCGTCGGCTTCATCGAGGGCGGGTGGCCGGGGGCCAACCCCAGGGACACCGAGTTCTTCCAGCGGGCCCGCGCCGAGATCCCGTTCCGGCACGCCAAGCTGGTCGCCTTCGGATCGACCCGCAGGGCGGGCGTCGCCGTGGCGGACGACCCGCAGGTGCGGGCGCTGCTCGACTCCGAGGCCCCGGTGGTCACGCTCGTCGCCAAGGCCCACGACCGGCACGTCGAGCTGGCGCTGCGCACCACGCTGGCCGAGAACCTGGCCATGATCGAGGACACCGTCAGCCACCTGCGTGCCCACGGCCGCCGGGTCTTCGTCGACTGCGAGCACTTCTTCGACGGCCACGCCGCCAACCCCGACTACGCGCTCGACGTCGTGCGCACCGCCCACCGGGCCGGCGCCGACGTGGTGGTGCTCTGCGACACCAACGGCGGCATGCTCCCCGCGCAGGTGCAGGCCGTGGTGCGCACGGTGGTGACCGACACCGGCGCCCGGATCGGCATCCACGCCCAGGACGACACCGGCTGCGCGGTGGCCAACACGCTGGCCGCCGTGGACGGCGGCGCCACCCATGTGCAGTGCACGGCCAACGGCTACGGCGAGCGGGTCGGCAACGCCAACCTCTTCCCGGTGGTCGCGGCCCTGGAGCTCAAGTACGACCGGCGGGTGCTGCCGCCAGGTTCGCTCACCGAGATGACCCGCATCTCGCACGCGATCGCGGAGGTCGTCAACCTCACCCCGGCCACCCACCAGCCCTACGTCGGCGTCTCCGCCTTCGCGCACAAGGGCGGGCTGCACGCCTCGGCGATCAAGGTGGACCCCGACCTCTACCAGCACATCGACCCCGAGCGCGTGGGCAACTCGATGCGGATGCTGGTCTCCGACATGGCGGGCCGGGCCTCCGTCGAGCTCAAGGGCCGGGAGCTCGGCTACGACCTGGCGGGGGACCGCGAGCTCGTCGGCCGGATCGTCGACCGGGTCAAGGCCCAGGAGCTCAAGGGCTTCAGCTACGAGGCGGCCGACGCCTCCTTCGAGCTGCTGCTGCGCGAGGAGGCCGACGGCGGCCCGCAGCGCTTCTTCCGGCTGGAGTCGTGGCGCACCATCACCGACCAGCGCGCCCTCTCCGGCACGGAGGCCGCCGGGACCGTCGAGACCGTGGAGAACGAGGCCACCGTCAAGCTGTGGGCCAAGGGCGAGCGGATCGTCGCCACCGGCGAGGGCAACGGTCCGGTGCACGCGCTCGACCAGGCGCTGCGCGCCGGCCTGGAGCGGACCTTCCCCGAGCTGGCCAGGCTCCAGCTGGTGGACTACAAGGTCCGCATCCTGGAGGGCAGGCAGGGCACCCAGTCCACCACCCGGGTGCTGATCACCACCAGCGACGGCACCGCCGAGTGGTCCACGGTGGGCGTCGCGGACAACGTCATCGCCGCCTCCTGGCAGGCGCTCGACGACGCCTACACCTACGGGCTGCTGCGCGCCGGGGTGCGCCCCAACGAGTGAGCCGGGCGGTCGGGCACTGTGGGGAGCTCACAGTGCCCTCGCGTCCTTCGCTGTGCTTTTCCGCGCTCTATGTGCGGCGCGGCCATCAAACGGCGGCGGAGACTGTACGGATCTGACGAGGGCGGCACCGGCGCACGTTTCGTAGGGTCTATACATGACCGATCAAGCCGCGGCCGAAGCGCCGAACGCGCCAGACACGGTGACCGCCATCGACGCCCACGGCCGCGTGGCGGAGCTGCGGGCCATCCGCGAGGAGGCGGTGCGCGGCCCCTCGGAGAAGGCGACCGAGGCGCAGCACGCCAAGGGGAAGCTGACCGCCAGGGAGCGGATCGATCTGCTGCTCGACCCCGACTCGTTCCGCGAGGTGGGCATGTTGCGGCGGCACCGGGCCACGGGCTTCGGTCTCGAGGCCAAGCGCCCCTACACGGACGGCGTGGTCACCGGCTACGGCACGGTGCACGGGCGCCAGGTCTTCGTCTACGCGCACGACTTCCGGATCTTCGGCGGGGCGCTCGGCGAGGCCCACGCCGCCAAGATCCACAAGATCATGGACATGGCCATGGCGGCCGGCGCGCCGCTCGTGTCGTTGAACGACGGCGCGGGCGCGCGCATCCAGGAGGGCGTCGTGGCCCTCGCCGGCTACGGCGGTATCTTCCAGCGCAACACCAGGGCGTCCGGGGTCATCCCGCAGATCTCGGTGATGCTCGGCCCCTGCGCCGGCGGCGCGGCCTACTCGCCGGCGCTGACGGACTTCGTGTTCATGGTGCGGGAGACCGCCCAGATGTTCATCACGGGGCCCGACGTCGTCAAGACCGTCACCGGCGCGGACGTCACGCACAACGGCCTGGGCGGCGCCGACGTGCACGCCGAGACCTCGGGCGTGGCGCACTTCGCCTACGACGACGAGGAGTCCTGCCTGGAGGAGGTCCGCTTCCTCCTCTCGCTGCTCCCGAGCAACAACCGCGAGAACCCGCCCGCCTCGCCCACCGAGGACCCGGTGGACCGCCGCTGCGAGGCGCTGGTCGACCTGGTCCCGGTCGACGGCAACCGCCCCTACGACATGCGGGCGGTCATCGAGGAACTGGTCGACGACGGCGAGTTCCTCGAGGTGCACGAGCGCTGGGCGACCAACCTCATCTGCGCGCTCGCCAGGTTCGACGGCCAGGTGGTGGGCATCGTCGCCAACCAGCCGCAGTCGCTGGCCGGCGTCCTCGACATCTCCGCCTCGGAGAAGGGCGCGCGCTTCGTCCAGATGTGCGACGCGTTCAACATCCCGATCCTCACGCTGCTGGACGTCCCCGGCTTCCTGCCGGGCGTCGACCAGGAGCACGGCGGCATCATCAGGCACGGCGCCAAGCTGCTGTACGCCTACTGCAACGCCACCGTGCCGCGGATCTCGCTGATCCTGCGGAAAGCGTACGGCGGCGCCTACATCGTGATGGACTCGCAGACCATCGGCGCCGACGTCACCCTGGCCTGGCCCACCAACGAGATCGCGGTGATGGGCGCCGAGGGCGCGGCCAACGTGATCTTCCGTCGGCAGATCGCCGCCGCCGAGGACCCCGAGGCCATGCGGTCGCGCATGGTCAAGGAGTACAAGGCGGAGCTGATGCACCCCTACTACGCGGCCGAGCGCGGCCTGGTGGACGACGTCATCGACCCGGCGGAGACCCGGCACGTGCTGATCCAGTCGCTGGCGATGCTGCGCAACAAGCACGCCGACCTGCCGGTCCGCAAGCACGGCAACCCGCCCCAGTGAGTGAAGGAGAACTCCGCGAGATGAGCAGCGACCCCCGTCTGGTGCGCGTGGAGAAGGGCGAGGCCAGCCCCGAGGAACTGGCCGCCGTCACCGCCCTGCTGGTGGCCCGTGCCGCCCGGCAGGACGCCGAGCCCACCGCCGCCGACCGCAGCACCGCCGGCTGGCGCCGTCTTGAGCGCAGCGCCGGCTACCGCGCCCCCCACAGCTGGCAGGGCTGACGCGCCGCCCCGCGCGCCCTGACACGCGAACGGCCCCCGGCTCGAAGCCGGGGGCCGTTCGCGTGTGAGACGTGGGTCAGGCGGCGTCCTCGCGCTCGTTGAGGACGGTGCGGCGCGGGTTGGCCGTGGCCCGGGGGAGCTCCGGCGTGCTCGCCTTGGGGCGCTCGCCCGGGGCGAGCACGCCGGCGTCGGAGAGGTGTGCCAGGGTGGTGCGCCGCGGGTTGGCGATGGAGCGCATGGTCAGGGTGCTCTTCACGGTGCTCTGCCTTGAGGTCTCTTGTCGTTTCGGGACGTTCTGTAAAGCGAGGCTAGGGCCGCTATACCCGTCGGAAGCGGGTAATCAGCCGTATGCTCGGTGTGAGTTTGCTCACGGCTACTCGGAGAAATGACCTCAAACCTGGACAGCCGATGAACGGGGCAAAGCGGTCATATGGCTTCATAGGTTTACTCCTTCCTCACGATAGCTACCCGTTGTGTGCTTGTTCGATGGGGGTGTGGTGCACAAAAGTCCGGTTTCTCCTTGCTGGCCGTGTACATGCCGTGACGAAGTGTCTCCATAGCGTCATAGATGTCACGGGAGCGTTCCCAGACCTTGTTGCGGATCGGCCACTGTGCTGGAATCACACGGACCGTCGCGGGTCGGCCACCGAAGCGAGGGGCGCACGCCAGTGCCACTCACCGCGCTGACCGCCAGACGCGTCGGTTGCCCACGACCGTTACGGGGCTCGTGTGCCCCCGGCTCGACACCGTCACGTCGTCGTCACGACGCGACGCTCAAGGTCCAGAGGTTGCGACGCCAGTGCAGGGACGTTTCAAGAGGGAAGGCAGTGCTGCGGGGGATGCGGAGCCTGGTGGTGTGATGGACCGCGGCTCCTCCGCCGGGTCCGGCCCAGGGGGCGGCGACCCGGCGCAGCACGCCGCGGGGGGTGAGCAGCCCGCCCAGGAGCCGGCTGCCACCGGTGCCGAGGAGAGCCCCGCGCCCGCCCGGCCCAGCCGCGCCGGATCGCGCCTCGCGCTGCGCAACTGGCGCATCAGCACCCGCCTGGTCTCGCTGATCGCGCTGCCCGTGGTCGCCGCCACCATCCTGGGCGGCTTCCGGATCCAGAACTCGATGGAGGACATCGAGAAGCTGGACGACCTGCAGCTGCTCACCGACATGACCCAGGTGGCGACCCAGTTCGCCCAGGCGCTCCAGGAGGAGCGCGACCGCTCCGCAGGCCCGCTCGTCAGCAACCGCGGTCTGGACCGCAACAGCGACGAGGTCGTGGCGGCCCGTGAGCAGACCAACCAGGCCCTGCGTGCCTTCAGCGACGCCCGACTGCGCCTCACCGACACCGACGAGGCCATGCGCGGCGTGATCTCCACGGTGATCAACATCGGTCGCCAGGTCAACGAGATCAGCACCATCCGCCGGCAGGCCTACGAGGACCCGCAGAACGTCGGCCAGACGATCAGCGCCTACAACAACCTGATCGACTCGCTGCACAACCTCTCGCTCGACATGGCCCAGGCCACCAGCAACGGCGAGATGATCCGCTCCACCCGTGCGCTGGCCGCCTTCTCCTCGGCCAAGGAGCACGCCTCCATCCAGCGCGCCGTGATCACCGCGGGCCTCGCCCGCGACGAGATCCAGGGGCAGAGCGCCGACCTCTCCGACGCCGACTGGCGTCTCGGCCGCAACAGCAGCCTCAGCGAGGAGGCGCAGCTGGAGGCCTTCGCGCAGATCTACGGCCAGAGCCGGGCCAACGACCGGCTCGCCCCGCTCGAGGGCGGCGTCGCCAACATCACCCAGGCCGACCAGTACGCGCAGCGGGTCTTCTCCGCCCCCGAGGGCATCAGGAACTCGCCGGAGCGCAGCTACCGCAACTGGTACGAGCAGGACCGGACCAAGATCGACGCGATGAACGTCATCGAGGCCGAACTGCTGGCCGAGATGCAGGCCCAGGCCAACGCCCTGCGGGACGACGCCCAGCAAGAGGCCGTCATCAACGGCGCCGTCGTGATCCTGGTGCTCGGCATCTCGCTGGTCGGCGCCTTCGTGGTGGCCCGCTCCATGGTCCGCTCGCTGCGCCGGCTGCAGGAGACCGCCACCGAGGTCGCCCGCAAGCGGCTGCCCGAGGTCGTCAAGCAGATGTCCGAGGCCGAGCCCGAGGACGTGGACACCACCGTCGAGTCGGTCGGCGTCTACACCAGGGACGAGATCGGCAAGGTGGCCCAGGCGTTCGACGACGTCCACCGCGAGGCGGTCCGCCTCGCCGGTGAGCAGGCCCTGCTGCGGGGCAACGTCAACGCGATGTTCACCAACCTCTCGCGACGCAGCCAGGGCCTGATCCAGCGTCAGCTCTCCCTGATCTCCGAGCTCGAGTCGCGCGAGGCCGACCCGGACCAGCTGTCCTCGCTGTTCAAGCTCGACCACCTGGCCACCCGCATGCGCCGCAACGGCGAGAACCTGCTGGTCCTCGCCGGTGAGGAGCCGGGCCGCCGGTGGACCCGCCCGGTGCCGCTGGTCGACGTCCTGCGCGCCGCGGCCTCCGAGGTGGAGCAGTACGAGCGCATCGAGCTGAGCGCCGTCCCGAAGACGGAGGTCGCCGGCCGGGTCGTCAACGACCTGGTGCACCTGCTCGCCGAGCTGTTGGAGAACGCCACCTCGTTCTCCTCGCCCCAGACCAAGGTCAAGGTCACCGGTCACGCGCTGCCCGACGGCCGGGTTTTGGTGGAGATCCACGACACCGGCATCGGCCTGTCCCCCGAGGACCTGGCCGAGATCAACGACCGGCTCGCCAACCCGCCCACCGTCGACGTGTCGGTCTCCCGCCGCATGGGCCTGTTCGTGGTCGGCCGTCTTTCGCTGCGCCACGGCATCAGGATCCAGCTGCGGCCCTCCGACTCCGGTGGCACCACCGCCCTGGTGATGCTGCCCGCGGACGTCGCCCAGGGCGGCGCCAGGCCGCGTCCGGCGGCCCCGCCGACCGCTCCCGCCACCGCGACCCTGCAGCGCGAGACCCCGCCGACCCGCCGCCCCGGTGGCGAGGCCGGCGGACCCGCCCTGGACGGCGGTCGCGCCGCCGGCCAGCCGGCCGGCTGGCAGCGCAGCCTGGAGCGCAGCGAGTCCACCCGCCAGGTGCCCCGTCGCCCGAGCCGTCCCGAGCTGCCCTCGCGCCCGGTGGGCGCGTCGGGCCCCGGCGCCCCAGGACCCCGCCAGGGCGGGCCCCACGAGCCGCCCGCCGCGCCCCCCTCGATGCCCGAGCCGGCGATGCCCGGCGGCACCGGCGGTGGCCGGCCGAGCTGGGCCAGCATGGAGGACAGCGGCCGAATACCGGTGGTGCGCGGTGAGTCCGAGCAGCCCCGCGGGCACGACGACGGCGAGTCCGCCGGCACCGGCGAGTTCCCCGGGCCCGGTTACGGCGGCGGGCAGTCCGGCGTGCCAAGCCGCTCCTCGATGGCCGACGCCTTCGCCCGCCGCGAGCCGCGCCAGCAGCCGTCCCAGCCGCAGGCGCGGCCCGAGGACACCGGCGAGTTCGGCTTCCCGCCGGCCCGCCAGGCCCCGACCCCGGACCCGGTCGCCGGCTACCGGGCGGCCAGTGACCCGGCCGAGTTCAACACCCGCGAGTTCCCCGCCGTCCGCCCGGAGGAGCCACCGCAGCGGCGGACCGAACCGCGCCGCGACGCGTGGTCGGAGCCCGAGCGTGACTGGTCGCGCGGCGAGCCGGCCCGCCAGCCGGAGCCACAGCCGCAGTCGTACCAGCGTGAAGAGCCGCGCCCCGCGCCCTACCAGCGCCAGGAGCCGCCCCGGGCGCCCGACGAGTTGCGCGACCCGCTGCCCAGCCAGCGGCCCCAGCACGCCCCGGAACGCACCCCGATCTTCGAGGAGATGGAGTCGACGTGGTTCGGCCTGCGCCGCGCCAGCGCGCCGACCCCCTATCCCTCGCGGGAGCCGGCCGGCTCCCGGCAGTCCCCCCAGCAGTCGGCACAGCCCGTCCAGCAACGTCCCGCGAGTTCGGCACGTCCCGCCGTCCGGCAGGAGCAGCGCCAGACCACCGGTGAGATCGGCGCCCCGTGGCGTCCTTCGCCCAACGACGAGACCTGGCGGCAGGCCGAACAGCTGCGCCAGCCGTCCGCGGGTGGCGTCACCGACGCGGGGCTGCCCCGGCGGGTGCCGCGCGCCAACCTCATGGCGGGCGCGGCGCAGCCGGCGCAGCAACAGGCGGCCCCGGCCGGCCCGATGGTCTCCCGTAGCCCGGACGACGTCCGCGGCCGGCTGACCAACCTGCGGCGGGGGATTCAACAGGGGCGCCAGGCCGGTTCCACGGCCGGCCGGACAGACCGGGGCTTCGGCCCCATGTACCAGTAGGAGCGTTGGTTGTGAGCCCGATGAGCCAGGCGGCGCAGAACCTGAACTGGTTGATCACCAGTTTTGTGGAGAACACCCCTGGGGTGTCGCACACGGTGGTGGTTTCCGCTGA
>NZ_JBHXFJ010000065.1:0-43923 GCF_042722465.1 Streptomyces sp. NPDC127098 | reverse complement strand
GCGTCTCTTGTTCTTTTTTCTGTGCCCGGGGCGGCGGGGGGGGGGGGGGGCCCCCGCGCGGCCGGGGGGGGGGGGGGGGGGGGGGGGGCCCCCCAAAACCCGCGCGGAGCGCGGGGCGCCCCCGCCCGGCGGCTAGCGCTGGTCCAGCCGCGCGGCCAGCGCCTCGTACTCGGCCCACAGGCCGTCCGGCGTGTGGTCACCGAAGGTACGCAGGTGGTCCGGGATCAGTGCCGCCTCCTGGCGCCAGATCTCGGGGTCGACCTCCAGCAGGAAGTCGAGGTCGGCCGGGGCCAGGTCGAGGTCGGTCACGTCGAGCGCCCCGGCCGCCGGCAGCACGCCGATGGGGGTCGTGACGCCCTCGCCGCGCCCGTCGAGGCGGTCGATGATCCACTTCAGCACCCGGATGTTCTCGCCGAAGCCGGGCCAGACGAACTCGCCGGCCGCGTTCTTCTTGAACCAGTTGACGTAGTAGATCTTCGGCAGCTTCTCCGGGTCGGGCGCGTTCTCGCCGACCTTCAGCCAGTGGGCGAAGTAGTCGCCCATGTTGTAGCCGCAGAACGGCAGCATGGCGAACGGGTCGCGCCGCAGTTCGCCGACCGTGCCCTCGGCGGCGGCGGTCTTCTCGGAGGCGACGTTGGCGCCGAGGAAGACGCCGTGGCGCCAGGAGAAGGACTCGGTGACCAGCGGCACGGCCGTGGCCCGGCGGCCGCCGAAGAGGATGGCGGAGATCGGTACCCCGGCCGGGTCCTTCCACTCGGGGGCGATGGTCGGGCACTGGGCCGCCGGCACGGTGAACCGCGCGTTGGGGTGGGCGGCCGGCACCCCGGAGTCCGGGGTCCAGTCGTTGCCGCGCCAGTCGGTGAGGTGCGCGGGTGGCTCGTCCGTCATGCCCTCCCACCACACGTCGCCGTCGTCGGTGAGGGCGACGTTGGTGAAGACGGAGTTGCCCCACAGGGTGCGCATGGCGTTGGCGTTGGTGCGTTCGCCGGTGCCGGGCGCGACGCCGAAGAAGCCGGCCTCGGGGTTGATGGCGCGGAGCCGGCCGTCCTCGCCGAACCGCATCCAGGCGATGTCGTCGCCGATGGTCTCGACCGTCCAGCCGGGCAGCGTGGGCTGCAGCATGGCGAGGTTCGTCTTGCCACAGGCCGAGGGGAACGCGGCGGCTACGTACTTGGGCTCGGCGCCGGCCTCGGGCGGGGTGAGCTTGAGGATCAGCATGTGCTCGGCCAGCCAGCCCTCGTCGCGGGCCATCACCGACGCGATGCGGAGCGCGTAGCACTTCTTGCCGAGCAGCGCGTTGCCGCCGTAGCCCGAGCCGTAGGACCAGATCTCGCGGGTCTCCGGGAAGTGCGAGATGTACTTGGTCGAGTTGCAGGGCCACGGCACGTCCTGCTGGCCCTCGGCGAGCGGCGCGCCCAGTGAGTGCACGGCGCGCACGAAGGCGCCGTCCTCGCCGAGTTCGTCGAGCACCGCGCTGCCCATCCGCGTCATGGTGCGCATGGCGACCGCGACGTAGGCCGAGTCGGTGATCTCGACGCCGAGCGCGGAGAGCGGTGAGCCGAGCGGGCCCATGCAGAACGGCACCACGTACATGGTGCGGCCGCGCATGGCGCCGCGGAACAGGCCGTTCGCGCCGGTGAAGATCTCCCGCATCTCGCCGGGCGCCATCCAGTGGTTGGTGGGGCCGGCGTCCTGCTCACGCTCGGAGCAGATGAAGGTGCGGTCCTCGACCCGGGCGACGTCGGTCGGGTCGGAGGCGGCGTAGTAGGAGCCGGGCCGTTTCTCGGCGTCGAGCGGGGTGAAGGTGCCGTTGGCGACCAGGGTGGCGCACAGGCGGTCGTACTCCTCCTGGCTGCCGTCACACCAGACGACCTCGTCCGGTTCGGTCAGTGCTGCTATCTCCTCGACCCAGGCGACGAGCTTCTGGTGCCGGGTCGGGGCGTTGGCGGCGACGGGAGCTGAGGTCAGCGTCACGTTCGCTCCTGAGGTTGAGGGTTTTCGTGGAGCGGGCCGGGCGCCGGGGACCGGCACACGACCGATGCGCTCATTCGATAAGAACAGGCGCTCATCTGATGGTGCCGGTTCTTCTCTTCTGTGTCCAGAGGAGCTCATGTGAGCGAGCTGGACGGCCCCTATACCATCAATCGCATGACCCCGCCCGTCAAACCCCACCTACGCGGCTGGCTCCACGCCGGGATGTTCCCGGCGGTCCTGATAGCCGGCATCCTGCTGACCGCGTTCGCGGGCAGCCCCCGGGCCCGTGTCGCCTGTGCGATCTACGCCATAACGGCCTGCGCCCTCTTCGGCATCAGCGCGCTCTACCACCGGGGGACCTGGGGCCCGCGGGCGGAGGCGGTGTTGCGCCGACTGGACCACGCCAACATCTTCCTGATCATCGCCGGCACCTACACCCCCTTCACGATCCTGCTCCTGGAGGGGGCGCGAGGGCAGGCGCTGCTGTGGATCGTCTGGCTGGGCGCGCTGGCCGGAATCGCCTTCCGGGTGTTCTGGACCAACGCGCCACGCTGGCTCTACACCCCCTGCTACATCGCGCTCGGCTGGGCCGCGGTCTTCTTCCTGCCGGACTTCCTACGCGCCGGCGGGATCGCGGTGCTGGCCCTGGTGGTGATCGGCGGGGTGCTCTACAGCGCGGGCGGCGTGGTCTACGGGCTGAAGCGGCCGAACCCGTCACCGCGCTGGTTCGGCTTCCACGAGGTCTTCCACTCGTTCACGCTGGTCGCCTTCGTCGTCCACTACGTGGGGATCTCGCTGGTGGCCTACCAGCACGGCTGACGCCCCCCGAGACCAATAACTTGACAGCAACCACCTTCTGAGAGTCACTATCATTTGATAGCGACTATCGGAGGTCTGTCCATGGTTCGCCGTTGGTGGGCGCTGACCGCGCTCGGTCTCGCCATGTTCGTGCTCGGCTTCGACATCACGATCCTCAACGTGGCGCTGCCCACCCTCGCCGCCGACCTCGGCGCGAGCACGGGCGAGCAGCTGGGGGCACCTCCCAGGCCGCCAGGCCTGGGGGCGGATCATCGACGCGTTCCTCGTCGTCTTCGCCTCCTGCATGCTCCCCGCCGGGCTGCTCGGCGACCGGTTCGGCCGCCGCCGGATGCTGGTCGCCGGCCTGGCGATCATGCTCGTCGGCTCACTGGCCGGCACCCTCGCCGGCGACCCCGCCACCCTGATCGCCGCCCGCGCCGTGATGGGCCTGGGCGCCGCGCTGGTCACCCCCCTCGCCATGGCGGTGCTGCCCACCCTCTTCGACCCCGACGAGCGGGCCAGGGCCATCGCCGCCCTCACCGCGGCGCTGGCCGCCGGCATGCCGCTCGGGCCGTTGCTCGGCGGGCTGCTGCTCGACCACTTCTGGTGGGGCTCGATCTTCCTGCTCAACGTGCCGCTGATCGGCGTCGCCATCGCCGCCTGCGTGCTGCTGCTCCCGGAGAGCCACGACCCCGCGGCGCCGCGCCTTGACCCGCTCGGCACCCTGATCGGCGTCGGCGGCCTCGGCCTGCTGGTCTTCGGTGTCATCGAGGCCCCGGCGCGCGGCTGGACCGAGCCCGTGGTGCTCGGCCCGCTGGTCGGCTCGCTGCCGCTGCTCGCCTGGCTGGTCCTCCGCGACCTGCGCCGGCCGGTGCCGGTGCTCGGTCTCGGCCTGCTGGCCGACCGCGGCTTCCGCTCGGCCGCCCTCGTCGGCACGGTGGCCAGCCTGGCGATGGCCGGGCTGCTGTTCGTCGTACCGCAGTACCTGGGTGCCGTGCGCGGCCATGACGCCTTCGCCACCGGGCTGCGGCTGATGCCGATGATGGGTGGGCTGCTGTTCGCCGCGCGCGCCTGCCAGCCCGTGACCAGGCTCCTCGGGCCGCGCGCCACCGTGGCGGGCGGCCTGGCACTGCTCGCCTTCGCCGGCCTGCTGGGCGCCACCACCGACACCGACTCCGGCTACGGGCTCGCCGCCGCCTGGTTGAGCGTCACCGGGCTCGGCGTCGGGTTCGCCCTGATCCCGTCCATGGACGCGGCCCTCGGCGCGCTGCCGGCCGACCGCGCGGGCAGCGGCTCGGGGCTGCTGATGACCGTGCGGCAGGTGGGCAGCGCCGTCGGGGTCGCGCTGCTCGGCAGCCTGCTCGCCCAGGGGTACCGCGACCGGCTCGACACCACCGGGCTGCCGGCCGAGGCCGCCGACACCGCCCGGGAGTCCGTCGTCGCCGCCCGGCTGGTCGCGGAGCGGGGCGGCGACCCCGGCCTGGCCGCGGCGGCCGACACGGCGTTCCTGCACGGCATGGGCCTGGCCCTGTTCGCGACGGCGCTGGTCGCCGGGGTGGGCGCGGTGTTCGGCGGGCTGCTGCTGCCCGGCCGGGGCGTGGCGCCGCCGGGAGACCGTGACGGACAATGACTCCCATGTCCACAGCGTCGAAGCCCGCGCCCGGCCTCCGGGAGCGCAAGAAGATCCGCACCCGGCAGGCCATCCGGCGGGCCGCGTACCGGCTGTTCGAGGAGCGCGGCTTCGACGCCACCCGGGTCGACGAGATCGCCGAGGCCGCCGAGGTCTCGCCGAGCACGGTCTTCCGCTACTTCCCGACCAAGGAGGACATCGTCCTCTCCGACGAGGAGGACCCGGTGATCGAGGCGGCGCTGCGCGCCAGGCCCGCCGACGAGCCGCCGCTGACCGCGCTGCGCGCCGCCCTGCACGACGTGATGACGGAGCTGTGGCGCCAGCCGGAGGCGGTCACCGAGTTGCGGCAGCGGATGCGTCTCGTCGCGTCGGTGCCGGCGATCCGCGCCCGGATGCACGAGTCCGTCGGGAAGTCGGGCGACGTCCTGCACGGGGCGATCGCCGAGCGGACCGGCCGCGCCCCGGGGGACCTGGAGATCCGGGTCTTCACCGGCGCGATGCTCGGCGCCCTGACCGAGGCGCTGCTGCACTGGACCGAGGAGGGGTTGGAGGACGACCTGCTGGACGTCCTCGACCGCTCCTTCAGGGTGCTGGAGAACGGCCTCGCCGACTGACCCCGTCTCTCACTGGTCGCGGCGCAGCACCGCCACCACCGTCACCGCCGCGGCCACCGCCGCCCACACCACGTAGACCGTCCAGGCGCCGCCCACCGTCATCGGGTAGGGCACCGTGACCCAGTCGACCGTCCTGGTCAGCTCCTGCCAGGCGGGGAACGGCATCGCGTGCGCGACGGTCGCCGACCAGTGACGCCGCTCGCTGAAGAACGTCGGCAGCAGCGGCAGCGTGACGACCGCGCAGATCACCGCCGTGGCGCTGTGCCGGACGACGGCCCCGAGGGCGGCGCCCACCAGACCGCTCACCGGGGCGAGCAGAGCCGAGGCCACCACCAGCCGCGCCGCCCCCGGGTGGTCGATCGACACCCCGGCGTCCCGGGCCGACAGGATCGCCTGGGACGACCAGAACGAGACCGCCGCGACGAGCGCGCCGAACCCGGTCAGCACCACGGCCAGCACGCACACCTTGGCCGCCGTCACCGAGCCACGGGCCGGGACGGCGGCGAAGGTGGTCCGGATCGAGCCACTGCCGTACTCGCCGGTGACGGCGAGCGCCCCCACGGCGCTGGTGGCCAGCATCAGGATCAGGGCGCCGTTGGCGGTGAACGCGTCGAGCAGCGGCATCCCGTCGGCGACGAAGTTCGCCCGCGTCCGCGCGTCGTACTGGTGCCAGTAGCGGTAGTGGTCCCAGGCCGAGCCGGCGTTGAAGCCGACCACGGCCAGGGCGGCGAGCAGCAGGAACCACGGGGTGGAGCGCAGCGACCAGAACTTGAGCCACTCGGCGGCGAGCGGGTCACGGAACCGGGCGCGCGGTTCGGCCACGGGCAGGGAGAGCGAGGTCATCGGGTGGCTCCGGAGGCGTACTCGACGCGGTCGGCGGTCAGTTCCATGAACGCCTCCTCCAGCGAGGCGGCGCGGGTGGTCAGTTGGTGCAGCGGGACGCCGTGGCGCAGCGCCAGCTCGCCGATCCGGGCCGCGTCGAGGCCGGTCACCGTGAGGTCCCCGCCCGCCTCGCGGACGACCGCGCCCTCGGCGGTCAACGCGGCCGCCAGCACGGCCGGTTCCGGGGTGGCCACGGCCACGCCGGCGCTGCCGCCACGTGCCGCGAACTCGGCCAGGCTCTCGGCCGCGATCAGTGCGCCGCGCCCGACCACCACCAACTCGTCGGCGGTGTGCTCCATCTCGGACATCAGGTGGCTGGAGACGAACACGGTGCGGCCCTCGGCGGCGAGCCGGCGGAAGAGGCCGCGCACCCACTTCACGCCCTCCGGGTCAAGGCCGTTGAGCGGCTCGTCGAAGAGCAGCACCGGCGGATCGCCGAGCAGGGCACCGGCGATGCCGAGGCGTTGCCGCATGCCGAGCGAGAAGCCGCCGATCCGCCGGCCGGCCGCCTCCGCGAGGCCGACCTCCGCCAGCACCTCGGCGACCCGGGCGCGCGGGATGCGGTTGCTCACGGCCAGCGCCGTGAGGTGGGCGCGCGCGGTGCGGCCGCCGTGCACGTCGCCGGCGTCCAGCAGCGCGCCGACGTGCCGCAGCCCGCGCGGCCGGTCCCGGAACGGGCGGCCGTGCACCGTGACGGTGCCCGAGGTGGGGGCGTTCAGGCCCAGGATCAGCCGGAGCGTGGTGGACTTGCCGGCGCCGTTGGGGCCGAGGAAGCCGGTGACCCGGCCCGGGCGGACGGTGAAGGTCAGCCGGTCGACGGCCGTGGTGCCGCCGTACCGCTTGGTGAGTTCGCGTACTTCGATCACGCCGCCCACGCTGCCGGGCGCGCGGCGTCCGGGCATCGGCCCCGTGCCGACAGTCGGCGCCCCGGCCGTCACCCACGGGTGTACACCCCCGGTCCGATGCCCGGTACGGGCCGGCCGCCTAGCATCGGGGCCATGCCCGTCGACCAGTCCCCGTTTCCGCGGCTCAGGCACCTGCCGCCGACCGCCTGGGTCGTGCTGGCCTGGTACGTGGGCGCGGTGCTCACCTTCCTGATGCGGATGCGGCTGCCCGGTGAGAGCGAGCCCAGTGTCTATCCGGGCGTGCTGCTGTACCGGTGGGACGGCCTGCTCTTCCTCGCGGTCGCGGCCTTCGTGACGGTGCTCGGCGCCCGCCGGCTCGACCGTCGCCCCCTGCCGGCGCTCGCGCTGCTGCTGACCGGCTCCGTCATCGCGACGGTCCCCCTGAGCGTGGGCGGGATCCCGATGGCCCAGTTCCTCGCCGTGGACGTCGCCCTCTACTTCGTCGCCGCCGCCGGGCCGCGGCGCACCGGTGCCATGGCGCTCGGCCTGTCGCTCGCCACCCTCGCCGGCTTCCTCGCCGCCCGGCTGCTCTCCGGCTGGGTGGTCGGTCTCTCGGCGGCGCTCGCCGTCGCGCTGACCGCCGTGATCGCCTGGCTGCTGGGCAACGCCGCCCGGGAGGCGCGTGAGCACGCCGAGGCGGCGCGCGCCCAGGCCGCCGCGCAGGCCGTGACGGCGGAGCGGCTGCGGATCGCCCGCGAGCTGCACGACATGGTGGCGCACAGCATCGGCGTGATCGCCCTGCAGGCCGGCGCGGCCGGCCGGGTCATCGACAGCCAACCGGCGATGGCCAGGACCGCGTTGGGCGAGATCGAGGCCACCGGCCGGGAGACCCTGGCCGGCCTGCGCCGCATGCTGGGCGCGCTCCGCCAGTCGGCCCCCGGGCGGGCACCGCTCGACCCGGGCCCCGGCCTCGCCGACGTGCCGCGCCTCGCCGAGGCGACGACGGCGGCCGGGGTGCGGGTGGACGTGTGCCGGCTCGGCGAGTCGGGGCCGCTGCCGCCGGAGATCGACGTCTCGGCGTACCGGATCGTCCAGGAGGCGGTCACCAACGTGGTGCGGCACTCCGGCGCCGACCGCTGCCGGGTGACGATCGACCAGCGGGGCGAGGAGCTCAGCATCGAGGTGCTGGACGGGGGGAACGGCGTGGGCACGGCGACCGGCACGGGCTGGGGCCTGGTCGGGATGCGGGAGCGGGTCGCCCTGCTGCACGGCGAGTTCACGGCCGGGCCGCTGGCCGGCGGCGGCTTCCTGGTCAGCGCCCGGCTGCCGCTGCCGGTGGGCGTCCGATGACGGCGGTCCGGGTGCTGCTCGTCGACGACCAGCCGCTGGTCAGGACGGCGCTGCGGATGGTGATCGGCGAGGCGGCCGACCTGGAGGTGGTCGGCGAGGCGGACGGCGGCGCCGAGGCCGTCCGCCTCGCGGAGCGCCTCGCGCCCGACGTGGTGGTGATGGACATCAGGATGCCGGGGATGGACGGCGTCGAGGCCACCCGCCGGATCACGACCGGCCCGAGCCCGGCGCACGTCATCGTGCTCACCACCTTCGACGACGACGACTACGTCTACGGGGCGCTGCGCGCGGGCGCGGCCGGCTTCCTCGTCAAGGACATGGCGCTCGACGACATCCTCGACGCGATCCGGGTGGTCGCGACGGGCGACGGGCTGCTCGCGCCGGGCGTGACCCGGCGGCTGATCAGGGAGTTCGCCGCCCGCCCCGCCGCACCGCCGCCGGCCAGGGCACCGACCGGCGTCACCGAGCGGGAGCGCGAGGTCCTGACCCTGGTGGGCGCCGGGCTGACCAACGCCGAGATCGCCGAACGGCTCTCCATCAGCGCCGCCACCGCCAAGACCTATGTCACCCGGCTCCTCGCCAAGCTCGACGCCCGTGACCGGGTCCACCTGGTGATCATCGCCTACGAGACCGGCCTGGTCGGCCGCACGGACTAGCTCGCGCCGGGCCCGCCCAGCTGCGCCGCCAGGGTCGTCGGGTCGCTGGTGGGGAGGTCGCAGGTGAAGCCGCGGCAGACGTAGGCGGTGGGCTGCCCGTCCCGCAGGGGGCGGTCGGCGAGCAGCGGCACGCCGTCGGGCGCCTCCGGCGCGCCGAGCGCCACCACCGCGCCGGGCGCGTTCGCCGTGAGCGCCGTCCGGTGGAGTGCGGCGGTGGCCGCGTCCCCCACCGGGCCGACGACGGCGACCTGCCGCGGGCCGTCGAGCGCGGCCTCCGCCACCGCCAGGCCCCAGCCGATGAACCGGGGCGCGCGCGGGGCGAGCGCCGTGACGATGCCGAGCGCCAGGTCGGCGGCCCTGCGGTGCCGGTCGCTTCCGGTGTAGGCGGCGTAGGAGAGCAGCGCGCCGGCCGCCGCCGTCCAGCCGGCCGGGGCGGCGCCGTCGGTCGGGTCCTGGGGGCGCCTGATCAGGGTCTCCGCGTCGTCGGCCGTGTCGTAGAGCGCGCCGTCGGGACGTGCGAAGCGGGTCAGCACCGTTTCGAGCAGCGCGCCGGCACGGTCGAGCCAGCGGCTCTGCCCGGTCACCCCGTAGAGGGTGAGGAAGCCCTCGGCGACGTCCCCGTAGTCCTCCAGGACGCCGACGCTCGGCCCGGCCCGGCCGTCGAGCGAGGTGCGGGCCAGCCGGCCCTCGCCGTCCAGGTGCACCCGGGCCAGCAGTTCGGCGGCGTCCGTCGCCGCGGTCACCAGGTCGGGACGTTCGAAGCAGCCGCCGGCCTCGGCGAGCGCCGCGATGGCCAGCCCGTTCCAGGCGGCGATCACCAGCTCGACCCGCTCGGGCCTGGCCCGCGGGGTCCGCGCCGCGAGCAGCCTGGCCCGCTGCTCGGCCGGCGGCTCGCCGGCCGGCAGCAGCAGCGTGCCGGCCTCGCTCAGCTCGTAGCCGGACGGCTCGCCACCCAGCGCCTCGGCCAGCTGCTCCGGCGTCCAGACGTAGTAGGCGCCCTCCTCGTGGCCCCCGCCCGGCACCTCGCTGTCCGCGTCGAGCGCGGAGGCGAAGCCGCCCTCCGGGGTGCGCAGCTCGCGCACCAGGAAGTCGGCGGTCTCCAGGGCGATCCGGCGGGCGAACGGCGAACGGGTGCTCCGCCACAGGTGCGTGTACAGCCGCGCCAGGAGCGCGTTGTCGTACAGCATCTTCTCGAAGTGCGGCAGCACCCACGCCGCGTCGACCGCGTAACGGGCGAAGCCGCCGCCGAGCTGGTCGTAGATCCCGCCCCTGGCCATCGCCTCGCAGGTGCGCTCCACGATCCGCAGCGCCTCCGGGGCCCCGGTCCGCGCGTGGTGCCTGAGCAGGAACTCCAGGGCCATCGGCGGCGGGAACTTGGGCGCGCCGCCGAAGCCGCCGCGCTCCTCGTCGAACTCCCGGTCCAGGCCGCTGACCGCCACCGCCAGGTCCTCGGCGGTGGGCGGCGCGGGCGCCTCGTACGGCAGTTCGCGGCCGGCCAGGTCGCTCGCGATCCGCGCCGCCACCTGCGCCACCTCGCCCCTGCGGTCCCGCCAGGCCGAGTCCACGCCTTCCAGCAGCTGCCGGAAGGACGGCAGGCCGCCGCGCGGCTCGGGCGGGAAGTAGGTGCCGAAGTAGAACGGCTCACCCTCGGCGGTCATGAACACGGTCATGGGCCAGCCGCCCTGTCCGGTGGCGGCCTGCACGGCGTCCATGTAGACGGAGTCGACGTCCGGACGCTCCTCCCGGTCCACCTTCACCGGGACGAAGCGCTCGTTCAGGAACTCGGCGACGGTCGCGTCCTCGAAGCTCTCCCGCGCCATGACGTGACACCAGTGGCAACTCGCGTACCCGACGCTGAGCAGCACCGGGAGGTCCCGCCGCCGCGCCTCGTCGAAGGCCTCCTGACACCAGGGCCACCACGCGACGGGGTTCTCGGCGTGCTGCAGGAGGTAGGGCGAGGTCTCGGCGGCGAGTCGGTTTGCCATGGGTCCATCCTGCACCGGGCGCCGGGGGCGCCGCAGGACGGGCGAGACGGGAGGGAGGGGCGGCGGCGCGCCGCGGGGCGCGCTCAGGCGGCCTGGTAGGGCTTGGCCTCCAGGACCCGGACCATGGCCTTCCTGCCGTTGGGCAGCTCGTACTCGGCGTCCTCGCCGGCCTTCTTGCCGAGCACGCCGGCGCCGAGCGGCGACTGCGGCGAGTACGTCTCGATGTCGGACGTCGCGAACTCGCGGGAGGCGAGGAGGAACGTCATCGTGTCGGACTCGTCGCCGTCGAAGGCGATGGTGACGACCATGCCGGGCGAGACCACGCCGTTGTCCGCCGGCGGGGCGCCGACCTGCGCGTTCTGCAGGAGCTGGGTGAGCTGGCGGACGCGGGCCTCCTGCTTGCCCTGCTCCTCCTTGGCGGCGTGGTAGCCGGCGTTCTCCTTGAGGTCGCCCTCTTCGCGTGCCTGCTCGATCTTCTTCGCGATCTCGATGCGGGCGGGACCCGACAGATGATCCAGCTCGGCCTTGAGCTGGTCATACGCCTCCTGGGTCAGCCAGGTGACAGTGTCGCTGGTCTGCGTCACAGGTGCTCCTCGGGATTGTGCGAAGGGAAATAAAAACAAGGCCCGACCCGGACGGCTACGCCGCTGGGCGGGCGGAAACATCGATCGAACTGTCGACTTTAACAACGCTGGCCGATGTGCGGAAGGATTACCCTCCGCTGCCACGCGTGAAACCCAGGGTTGCCTACCGGGCGCCCTGGGCCTCCGAACAGCTGATCAGCTCGGCAGCGGTGGCACGCTGCGTAGTCCTCAGAGTAACGGAACGGTGCAGGCTCGACTCGTCCTCGTCGAACGTGAAGTCCGCCCGGCCGACCTCAAGACCGTCCTCCGCCTGGGCCCGGACGGTGCACACGGCCACCAGGTCCGCCGGCTTGCGCACCGCGAGGTTCACGTCGATCCGCTCGTCCGAGACGACGTCGAAGCCGGTGAGCTCGGAGCTCACCTGCTCGCCCGCGACGTACGCGTACCCGGCCCACGCCACGAAGGCGAGCAGCAGGGCGCCGAGCACCCCGCCCACGATCATCAGCCGGCGGTCGGTGCGGGCGTCGTCGGTGGCACGGCCGTAGCGGCCGGCGGGGAGCCCCGTGCGGGTGTCAGCCATCTTCGACCTCCGGGAACTCGCGGTTCGGCGTGGGAGAGGTCATGGCGTGAAAAACGGGAACAACGACCCCTGGTCCATCAGTCACTATAGAAGCCCGGGAGAAGCCCCGGACGACCCACCCGAGTGACTGAGGACGAGCCTTGACAGAGCAGCTGCGACTCATGGCCGTGCACGCCCATCCGGACGACGAGTCCAGCAAGGGCGCGGCAACCATGGCGAAATACGTGGCCGAAGGCGTGGACGTGCTGGTCGCCACCTGCACCGGCGGCGAGCGCGGCTCGATCCTCAACCCGAAGTTGCAGGGCGACCCGTACCTGGAGGAGCACATCCACGAGGTGCGCGCCAGGGAGATGGCGGAGGCCCGCGAGATCCTCGGGGTCCGCCAGGAGTGGCTGGGCTTCGTGGACTCCGGGCTGCCCGAGGGCGACCCGCTGCCGCCGCTGCCCGAGGGCTGCTTCGCCCTCCAGGACATCGACGTGGCGGCCGAGCGTCTGGTCAGGCTCGTGCGGGAGTTCCGGCCGCACGTGATGACCACCTACGACGAGAACGGCGGCTATCCGCACCCGGACCACATCATGACCCACAAGATCTCCATGGTCGCCTTCGAGGCGGCCGGGGATCCGGAGCGCTTCCCGGCGGCCGGCGAGCCCTGGCAGCCGCTGAAGCTCTACTACAACCAGGGCTTCAACCGGCCGCGCACCGTCGCGCTGCACGAGGCGCTGCTCGCCCGCGGGCTGGAGTCGCCCTACGGCGAGTGGCTGGAGCGCTGGGACGACTCGGACCGGCCCGAGCGGTCGCTGACCACCCGGGTGCCGTGCGCGGAGTACTTCCCCACCAGGGACAAGGCGCTCATCGCGCACGCCACCCAGATCGACCCGGACGGCGGCTGGTTCCGGGTGCCGATGGAGCTCCAGCAGGAGGTCTGGCCGACCGAGGACTACGAGCTGGCGAAGTCCCGGGTCGATACCGCGCTCCCCGAGTCCGACCTCTTCGCGGGCATCCGCCAGAATTGAGGCCATGGACGACATGAGTGAGCGGCTTCCCCTCGCGGCCCAGCCCCTGAACGAGTACACGGTCACGCCCGGTGTGCTGGGCTTCATCGTGTTCGCGGTGCTCGGGATCGCGGTCTGGATCCTGCTGAAGTCCATGAGCAGGCACCTGGGCCGGATCTCCGTCAAGGAGTCCGACCGGGGCGAGGCCGAGGGCGCCGGCGAGCCGGCCGGGGCCGCCACCGGCTCCTCCCCGGCCCGCTCCTAGGTTCCGGCCGGCCTCAGGCCGCGTCGAGGACGCCGAAGACGTCCCGCGCGGCGCGTCTCGGCACCATGCCGAGGCGCCAGGCGGGCCAGCCGTCCTCCGGGCCGAGGCCGCGCGTGAGCATCAGCGCGAAGCTGTGCGCGGCGTCGGTCAGCCTGGGGTCGCGCCACGGGTGCTCGGCGCGCAGCAGCTCGGCCAGCTCCTCCTGCGCCACCGCCGCGCCGACCTCCGAGCCGCCGGGTGAGGCCAGCGGCAGCAGGGTGCAGCGCAGGAACGCGGCCCAGTCGGCGCCCCGCCGGTCGGCCCGGCCCTCGCCGTAGCCGTCGGTGAAGAGGCGCAGCGCCTCGTCTGTCAGCTCCAGGGCCTGGCCCAGGCGCTCGTTCCCCGCGTCGACCACCGCGAGCTCGACGCACGTCCACGCCTCCCCGTAGACCACGCCGGCGCGCTGGAAGTCGCGCCTGGCGTCGTTGAGCAGCTGGCGCGCGAAGCCGCTGTTGCGCAGCGACCCGGTGGACTCGGCCCGCATGTCCCTGGTGACCCGCGCCGAGTGGTGGCGGGCGCAGGCCAGGCCGTAGACGTCCCGCATGCGGGAGAACTTGGCGCGGGCCTGCTCCAGGGTGCGCACGGCGCCGGCCAGGTCGCCGCTCTCCTCCAGCGCCTGGCCCAGGTTGTACAGGGTCCACGCCTCGCCGCGCGCGTCCTCCGTGTCGCGGTGCCTGGCGAGGGCGGCGCGCAGCTGCTCCTCGGCGGCCGTCGGGTCCCCGTCGTAGACGCGGGCCAGGCCGAGCTCGGTCTGCGCCCAGGCGACACCGCGGACGTCCCGGGAGCGCTCGTAGAGGTCGAGGGAGAGCCGGATCTCGCGCTCGCCACCGGGGATGTCGCCCCCGCACAGCAGCGTCTGGCCGAGCTGGAAGCGGGTCCAGGCCTCGCCGTGCACGCTGCCGCTGCGCTGGTGCAGGCGGAGCGCCTCGGCCAGCATGGCCCTGGCCGAGCCGACGCGGCCGCACTCGCGCTCCACGGCGGCCAGCGCGTGCAGCGTCCAGGCCCGGTCGCCGTCGAGCCCCGCGTCGGTCTGGAGCTCCAGGGCCTCCCGCAGCTTCTCGCCGGCCCCCCGCAGCTGGCCCTGGTGCTGGAGGGTGATGCCCAGGTCGCGCAGGGCGCGGGCGGTGCCCGCCTCGTGGTGGGCCTGCTGGTAGAGGGTGACCACGTCGGAGAGGGTGGAGCGCGCCTTGTCGAGGTCGCCGAGCTGGCGGGCCGCGACGCCGGTGCGCCACTGGACGGAGCGGGTGAGCAGGCCCTGGTTGACGGCCTGGGTCAGCTCGTTGAGCTCGCCGAGGCGGTAGAGGTCGCCGCGCAGCAGGCAGTAGTCGCAGAGGGCGCCGAGCAGGTGCTGGACGGCGTCCCGGTCGACGCGCTCGTCGGCGTGTCGGAGGGTGGCGGTGATGAAGCTGGTCTCGTCGTCGAGCCAGCGCAGGGCGGCGTCGAGCGAGGTGAAGCCGTGGCCGCCGGCGGCGGCGGGCAGCAGGTCGGCGCGCGTCGACGTCTTGCCGTCGACGAGGCGGATCACGGTGTCGGCGAGGTCGGCGTAGCTGCGGATCAGCCGCTCCTGGGCGGCCGAGCGGTCCTCGTCGGTCTCCTCCTCGTGCAGCCGGGCGCGGGCGAAGCGGCGCACCAGGTCGTGCAGCCGGTAGCGGTTGCCGCGGACGTGTCGCAGCAGTCCCGCGGCGGTCAGCTCCTCGAGTCGGCGGGCGCCCTCCTGCTCGCGGACGTCGAGGAGCGCGGCGGCGGCGCGGGCGCCCAGGCTGGCGCGGCCGACGAGCGCGAGCCGGCGCAGCAGCCGGCGCGCGGGCTCGTCCTGGTCGGCGTAGCGCAGCCGTAGGGCGCGCTCGGCCGCGTCCCCCGGGTGGTTGGTGAGGTCGTCGGCGAGCCGGGCCGGGGAGCGCTCGCCGAGCGCGGCGCCGACCATCCGCAGCAGCAGCGGGCGGCCCTCGCACAGCTCCACCACCCGGCGCCAGCCGACGTCGTCGTAGGGTTCGTCGTAGGGCTCGCCGGCGGCGATGGCGCCGCCGTCGGCGACGGCGGCGCGCAGCAGCTCCTCGGCGGCGGCCTGGTCGAGCGGGCCGAGCTCCAGGTGGTGGACGGAGGCGGGGAAGTCGGGCTCGACGCGCAGCGGCTCGGTGGCGGTGACCAGCACCAGTGAGTCGGAGCGCTCCGGGATGAGGGCGCGCACCTGCTCGGGGTCCGTGGCGTCGTCCAGGATGAGCACCACGGGCAGGCCGGCCAGGTGCTGCTGGTAGCGCTCCATCAGGCGGCGCGGGTGGGCCGCGTCGGCGCCGCCGGCGGCGCCGTCGCGGAAGAGCAACTGCTCGCGCGGGGCGCCGAGCCGGTTCAGCAGGTGGAGCAGGGCGTCCCTGGTGGTGAGCGGGTTCTCGCTCTGGCCGCGCAGGTCGACCAGGCAGGCGCCGCGGAACAGCTCACGGGTCTCCTGCGCGACCCAGCGGGCCAGCATGGTGCGGCCGGAGCCCGAGGGGCCGTGCAGCACGACGACGGTGGGCCGGGTGTCGGTGCGGGCCCGGTCGCGGTTGACCCACTGGGTGATCTGGGTGAGCTGGCTGCGGCGGCCGATGAACGGGTTGCCCGGCTCCGGCAGGCGGTCGAAGGAGCGGGCGAGCACGGCTCTGGTGCGGGCGGCGCCGCCGCGGTCGCGGGGTCGCTGCTGGCTGACCCGGCGCGGCTCCCGCTGCTCGGGGCTCAGCGGCTCGCGACGCGGGGCCACGGCGCGCTGTTGCTCCAGGTACGGGCGGAGGCCACGCACCTCGACCGCGTTGCGCCAGGCGAGCCGTAGCTGCTCGACGCCGCCCGGCTGGTTGATGCTGCCCGCCTGCCGCTCGGCCGACAGCAGGTGGGCGAGGACGGCCTGCGCGAAGAAGCCGGCCAGCGCGGCGACGCCCACGATGGCGGCGTCGGCGAAGGCGGTGGCGGCCGAGTCGTCGATGCTGCCGATCAGCAGCAGCGCGGCGAGCGCCGCGCCGGCGGCCGCGGCCGCCGGGCCCCCCACGGCGCGCCGGCCGAACCGGTCGGCCAGCCGGCTCGGCGCGTGCTCGGTCTCCGCACGGAGATACGCCGCGTACTCCTCCTCCGCGGGCCGCAGTATCTCGTCCAGCGCGGCGCGGGCCCGCTGGAGCAGTTGCGGGCCGTCGATCCGGCCCTCGGAGCGCCGCACCTCCTCCTGCACGGCACGCTCGATCAGCCCGTCGATCTCCGCCCGGTGCCGCTCGGTGAGCGCGCCCACGACATGTGTCGTCATGCTCTTCCCCCTCCCGGTCTCCTCCTGTGGACATGAGGGACCGACTGCTCGCCTGCCCAACTCGCTTCCTACCACGCCGTCTTGACGTCGAGAGTTCTCGTGAGGGCGAATCGTGACAGAACGGAGGCCGGGAGGGGAAGAGTCGGCGGAGCCGGTCTTCTCAGCCGGCGGCCCGCTTGTACTTGCGGACCGCGAGGGTGCGGAAGACGGCGATGACGACCACCGAGGAGATGAGCGAGGCCAGCACCGGGTGCTGCATCGGCCAGGCGTCGGGCGCCTGGTATCCGGCCGGCAGGTTGCCGAAGAGCTCGCGGGCCGCCAGCACGATGGCGCTGAACGGGTTCCACTCGGCCACGGGTTGCAGCCAGCCCGGCATGTTCTCCGAGGGCACGAAGGCGATGGATATGAAGGTCAGCGGGAACAGCCAGACCAGGCCGCCCGAGGTGGCGGCCTCGGGCGAGCGGACCGAGAGGCCGATCAGCGCGCCGATCCAGGTGAAGGCGTAGCCGAAGAGCAGCAGCAGGCCGAAGCCCGCGAGCGCGCTGAGCACGCCGTCGTGGATCCGCCAGCCGACCAGGAAGGCGACGACGGCCAGCACCAGCAGCACCACGGCCGTCTGCACGACGTCCGCGAAGGTGCGCCCGGTGAGCACCGCGCCGCGGGCCATGGGCAGCGAGCGGAAGCGGTCGATGATGCCCTTCTGCATGTCCTCCGCGATGCCGGCGCTGGAGCCCGCCACGGCGAAGGTGACGGTCTGCGCGAAGATGCCGCCCATCAGGAACTCGCGGTAGGCGGAGGCGTCGGTGCCGGCGCCCGGGATGTTGATCGAGCCGCCGAAGACGTAGGCGAACAGCACCACGAACATGACCGGCTGGATGATGCCGAAGACGACGACCTCGGGGATCCGCAGCATGCGCAGCAGGTTCCGCCGGGCGACGACCAGGGAGTCCCGCAGGCCCTGGGCGAACGAGATCCGGTCCCCGGCGCGCGGCACGGGCACCGGCACGGACTTCTGGACGGTGGTGCTCATCGGCGGTCCCCCTTCTCCTTCGCCGCGTTCCCCTTCGTCGCGGCCTTCTTCGCCGCGCCCGCGCCCTCGGCCTCGCCGTCGGCGGCGTTGCCCGCCTGCTCGGCCGCGTGGCCGGTGAGCGAGATGAACACGTCGTCCAGGGTGGGGCGGCGCAGCCCGATGTCGTCGATCTCGATGCCCCGGCCGTCGAGCTCACGGATGACCTCGGCGAGCAGCTTGGCGCCGCCGGAGGCCGGCACGCTCAGCTTGCGGGTGTGCTCGACCAGCGAGGGCTCGCCGTCCCCGAGGCGGCGCAGCACCTCCTCGGCCGCCGCTATGTGCTCGCGGTCGTGGACGACGACCTCGACCACGTCCCCGCCGGTCTGGTCCTTGAGCTGGTCGGAGGTGCCGCGGGCGATGACCTGGCCGTGGTCGACCACGGCGATGGTGTCGGCCAGGTGGTCGGCCTCCTCCAGGTACTGGGTGGTGAGCAGCAGCGTGGTGCCGCCGGCGACCAGCTCCTGGATCACCTCCCACAGCGCCTGCCGGTTGCGCGGGTCGAGGCCGGTGGTCGGCTCGTCCATGAACATCACGGGCGGGCTGACGACCAGGGCCGCCGCCAGGTCGAGGCGGCGGCGCATGCCGCCCGAGTAGGTCTTGGTGGTGCGGTCGGCGGCGTCGGCCAGGTTGAACCGCTCCAGCAGCTCGTCGGCCCGACGCTTGGCGTCCTTCGCGGACAGCTGGTAGAGCTGGCCGACCATCCGCAGGTTCTCCCGGCCGGTCAGGTACTCGTCCACCGCGGCGAACTGGCCCGACAGGCCGATGGAGCGGCGCACCTCGTTGGGGTGGGCGAGGACGTCGATCCCGGCCACCTCGGCGCGCCCGGAGTCGGGTCGGATCAGGGTCGTGAGGACCCGCACGGTGGTGGTCTTGCCCGCGCCGTTCGGCCCGAGGAGGCCGAGGACGGTGCCCTCGGGCACGTCGATGTCGACGCCGTCCAGTGCCCTGACATCGCCGAAGGTCTTCACCAGACCCTCGGCGTAGATGGCACCTGGCATGGTGTTTCTCCCGTTTTCGGATCGGCAGGTTCAGGGTGTCCCGCGGAGCGCGGGGACGCCAGTCTAGGGCACTCGCGATACATCGCGATACCCGTTTCCGTATTCGAACACCTGTCGTGTCGCGATCCGCCGGTCCGCCGGCCGGCCCGGGAGTTCGGCCCCCTTCAGTCCATGACGCCGTAGCCAGCCGCCCGCAGCGCCTCCGTGACCTCCTCGCAGTGCCGCGGCCCCCGCGTCTCCAACTGCAGCTCCACCTCGGCCTCGCCCACCCCGAGCCTGGGATCCGTGCGGACGTGGTTGACCGCGATCACGTTGGCGTCGGTCACCGAGAGCTCCCCGAGCAGCGCCGCCAGCGCGCCGGGCCGGTCCGAAACCCGCAGCCGCAGCGACAGGTAGCGCCCGGCCGCCGCCATGCCGTGCCGCAGGGTGCGCTGGAGCACCAGCGGGTCCACGTTGCCGCCGGACAGCACCGCCACCACCGGGCCGCCGACGAACGCCTCGGGATCGGCGAGCAGCGCCGCGACCGGGCTGGCCCCGGCCGGCTCCACCACCAGCTTGGCCCGCTCCAGGCAGAGCAGCAGCGCCCCGGAGAGCGAGTCCTCGGAGACGGTGCGGACCTCGTCCACCAGGTCGGCGATGATCCGGAACGGCACGTCCCCGGGGCGCCCCACCTTCATCCCGTCCGCCATGGTGGCCACCTCGGGCAGCGCCACCGGGCGCCCGGCGGCCAGCGAGGGCGGGTAGGCGGCCGAACCCGCCGCCTGCACCCCGACGATCCGCACGTCGGGCCGCAGCGACTTCACCGCCAGCGCCACCCCGGCCGCCAGCCCGCCGCCGCCCATGCCGAGGACGATCGTCCGCACCTCGGGGCACTGCTCCAGGATCTCCAGGCCCACCGTGCCCTGGCCGGCCACCACGTCCTCGTGGTCGAAGGGGTGGATCAGCACGGCGCCGGTGCGCTCCGCGTACTCGCTGGCCGCCGCCAGCGTCTCGTCCACCACCGTCCCGTGCTGCCGCACCTCGGCGCCGTACTCGCGGGTCGCGGCGATCTTCGGCAGCGGGGCGCCGACCGGCATGAACACGGTCGAGCGCACCCCCAGCAGCGAGGCCGCGAGCGCCACGCCCTGCGCGTGGTTGCCGGCGCTCGCGGCGACCACGCCGCGGGCCCGCTCTGCCTCGTCGAGGCCGGCGATCCTGGTGTAGGCGCCGCGGATCTTGAAGGAGCCGGTGCGCTGCAGGTTCTCGCACTTGAGGTGGACGGGCGCGCCGACCAGCCGGCTCAGATACCGGCTGCCCTCCATCGCCGTGACCCGGGCGATCCCGGCGAGCGTCTTCTGGGCGGCCAGCACGTCGTCCAGCCGGGGCCGGTGGTTCTCAGCCATGCCGCCAGTCTGGCAGCCAGACGCCCCCGAGGCCCCCTCGGGCCCGAAGGGACGTGGTGCGTCGGGGTGGCACGGGGCGGATCCGGCATCGCGCGCCCCGGTGTCAGTGCGGCGGCGTACGCTGATGCCCAGTCAGCGAGCCACCCCCCGCGGCCGCCGCGCCCCGACGACAGACCCGGACATGACTCCTGAACCCACCGCACCCGCCGCCCCGTCCCACGGCGCTGCCCCGGCCGACCCGCCGGCCGTGGCCGACGTCGCCCTGCTCGACGCGTTCCAGCACGAGGTGGCGGTGTTCGCGCGGCGGGCCGAGCAGACGCGGCTCGCCGGCCTCGGCCCCACCCGCGGCACCATGGACCGGGCCGCGTACCTGCTGCTGAGCCGGCTCGACCAGGAGGGCCCCACCGGGGTCAAGGCGCTGGCCGCCGGCATGGGGATCGACTCGTCGACGGTCACCAGGCAGGTCGCCCCGCTGGTCGACTCGGGGCTGGTGAAGCGCACCGCCGACCCGGACGACGGGCGGGCCGTGGTGCTGCGGATCTCGGCGCGCGGCAGCGACCGCCTGGAGGAGGTGCGGGAGTCACGGCGCCGGCTGATGACGCTGCTCACGGCGGACTGGACGGAGGAGGATCGCGCCACGTTCTGCGCGCTCCTCACCCGCTTCAACTCCTCGATCGCCCGCCTCCAGTCCGGCTGAGGCGGGGCGCCCGGCGGCCGTCCCGGGGGGTCGCGCCCCGGGGCTCGGCTCAGGCGAGCGCCTGCGCCAGGTCGGCCAGCAGGTCGTCCACGGCCTCGATGCCCACCGAGAGCCGCACCAGGTCGGCCGGCACCTCCAGCGCGGAGCCCGCGGCGGAGGCGTGCGTCATCCGGCCCGGGTGCTCGATCAGCGACTCGACGCCGCCGAGCGACTCGCCGAGCGTGAAGAGCCGCGCCCGGTCGCACACGGCGACGGCCGCCTCCTCGCCGCCGGCCACCCGGAAGGACACCATGCCGCCGAAGTCGCGCATCTGCTTGGCGGCCGTCTCGTGGCCCGGGTGCGTGTCGAGCCCCGGGTAGAAGACCTCGACCACCTTCGGGTGCGCGACCAGCGCCTCGACGACGCGCGCCGCGTTGGCGCTGTGCCGGTCCATCCGCACGGCCAGCGTCTTGATGCCGCGCATCACCAACCAGGAGTCGAAGGGGCCGGCGATGGCGCCCATCGCGTTCTGGTGGAAGGCGAGCTCGTCCGCGAGGCCGGCGTCCGAGGTGACCAGGGCGCCGCCCACCACGTCCGAGTGGCCACCGAGGTACTTGGTGGTCGAGTGCACCACCACGTCGGCGCCGAGTGCCAGCGGCTGCTGCAGGTAGGGGCTGGCGAAGGTGTTGTCCACCACCAGGCGGGCGCCGGCCGAGCGCGCCAGGTCCGCGACCACCGCGATGTCGGTGACGCCGAGCAGCGGGTTGGACGGCGTCTCCACCCACACCAGGCGGGTGGTGGGCCGCAGCGCCGCCCGCACCGCGTCCGGGTTCGAGGTGTCGGCGACCGACCACTCCACGCCCCAGCGCTCCACCACCTTGGCGATCAGTCGGAAGGTGCCGCCGTAGGCGTCGTTCGGGATCACCAGGTGGTCGCCGGGGCGCAGCACGGTGCGCAGCAGGCAGTCCTCGGCGGCGAGCCCGGAGGCGAACGCCAGGCCGCGCCGGCCGCCCTCGAGCGCCGCCAGGTTCTCCTCAAGGGCGGTGCGGGTCGGGTTGGCCGAGCGGCTGTACTCGTAGCCGCCGCGCAGGCCGCCGACACCGTCCTGCTTGAAGGTGGACACCTGGTGGATGGGGGGCACCACCGCTCCGGTGACCGCGTCCGGTTCCTGCCCGGCGTGGATGGCCAGCGTCTCGAAACGTGACGGGCTGTGCTGCTCGTTCATGAGTACACGGTAGTGGGCCTTACGGTTGACATATCGCGCAGGCCGCAGCGCCGGCGCAGCCGACATGCACCCGTCATAGGGTGGACACCCGAAGGAACGAGGGGGAGCCGCGCCGCCATGGAAGCCCTTCTGCTGCTCATCGCGCTGACGACCATCTTCGGGGTGGTCGTGGTGCCCGCCATCCGCAGGCGACGCGAGCGCCAGGAGCTCGAGCGGGCCGCCGCCACCGCCGAGGCAGGGACCACCCGCCCGGTCTTCGGCGTCCGGCTGGGCAAGGACGGCGACGGCGTCGGCGCCCCGACCGCGACCGGCCTCGTCCCCGTCGACCAGCTCGACGTGCGGCTGCCCGGGCCCGACCCGCAGCTGGTCGCCGCCCTCGAAGAGGTGCAGCGCACCCAGAACTGGCGTCCGGCGGGTCAGCTGCTCGCCCTCACCGACGACCGCGAGCTGCGCTGGCAGCGGGTGCAGTCGCTGGCCGGCGCGGCCGCGATGGAGCTGGCCCGCTCGCGTGCCGCGGGCGACACCTCGGGCGCCGCCTGGCTGCGGAGCTGGCGCGCCGACGAGCCGAACGACGCGGGCGGCTCCCAGGTGTACGCGCAGTTCCTGGTCTGGCAGGCGATGGCCGACCCGTCCTCGGCCGACCACCGGATCATCCTGGAGGAGGCCCGCACGGTCTGCGCCGAGGCCGCCAAGCTGGCCCCCGAGGACCCGACCCCCTACATCACCGAGCTGTTCATCGCCCGCGGTCTCAGCTACCGGCCGGCGGACTTCGAGGCGCTGTGGTCGAACGTCACCCAGCGCGACCCGGCGCACATGGGCGCCCACCTGGCGGCCCTCCCCTACTGGTCGGAGAAGTGGCACGGCTCGCGCAAGCAGGCCGACGCGTTCGCCACGGCCGCGGCCGCCTCGGCCCCCGAGGGCAGCCTGCTGGCCGCGCTGCCGCTCTTCGCCGTCTACGACCACCTGCCCGACGTGCAGCTCTCCCCCAGCCTCTACACGGGCGCGGTGGTCTCCGACGCCGTCGAGGCCGCGCAGTTCGCGGTGAACACGGCGCGCACCGGTCACCCCGTGGAGCCGCACGTGCGCCATCTGCTGCTGTGTTTCCTGGTGCGCGCCGAGAGGTACCCGGAGGCGGCGGAACAGGTGCGGGCCATCGACGGTTATGTGGGAGCGATTCCGTGGGTGGACGGCGAGAACCCGGCCCGTGAGTACGCCACCTACCGTGCCCTGGCCATCGCCGGCGAGTAGCGCCGACCAGGACCACCACCGACGTCGGACGACCACAGGAGAGAGATCGACCATGCTGTACACCTTCAAGTCCAGGCTCCCCAGCCAGGACGAGGCCCTGCCCGGCCGCGCCGAGCGGCCCTTCGAGGTGCCGGCCCGCCACACCGTCCTGGGCAACCCGCTCCTCGGCCCCTACCCGGAGGGCCTGGAGGTCGCCGACTTCGCCCTCGGCTGCTTCTGGGGCGCCGAGCGCCGCTTCTGGCAGACGCCGGGCGTGTGGACCACCCTGGTCGGCTACCAGGGCGGCATCACGCCGCACCCGACCTACGAGGAGGTGTGCAGCGGCATGACGGGCCACACCGAGACGGTCCGCGTCGTCTTCGACCCCTCGGTGGTCTCCTACGGCGACCTGTTGAAGGTGTTCTGGGAGTCCCACGACCCCACGCAGGGCTTCCGCCAGGGCAACGACGTGGGCACCCAGTACCGCTCGGCGATCCACACCCACTCGCCGGAGCAGGCCGCGGCGGCGGAGGAGTCGAAGGCCGCCTACCAGCGGGTGCTCGCCTCCTCCGGCTACGGCGCGATCACCACGGAGATCCTGCCGGCCGACACCCGCGCCTTCTACCCGGCCGAGGACTACCACCAGCAGTACCTCGACAAGAACCCCGCCGGCTACTGCGGCCTCGGCGGCACGGGGCTGAGCTGCCCGGTCGGCGTGGCGAAGGCCTGACCCGCGTCCCACCCCCGGCCCGACGTCCGAGGGCCGGGGGGTGCGGGGGCCCGGGCCGGGGCCCGGGGTGCCGCCGATCGCGCGGCGGGCGTCGTCCGCGGTCAGAGCTGGTTCTCGCCGCCGTCCACGTACAGGTTGGCCCCGAGGATGAAGCCGCTCTGCTCGGAGGCGAGGAAGGCCACCACGTTGGCGACGTCCTCCGGGCGCCCGATCCGGCCCAGGGGGACCTGCGCGGCGAACCGCGCCTTGGTGACAGCCGCGTCTCCCGCGACGACGGCGTCGAGCCCGGGGGTGTCGATGGTGCCGGGGGAGATCGCGTTGACCCGGATGCCGCGGTCCTTGAGTTCGTTGGCCCAGGTCCGGGCGAAGGAGCGGATCGCCGCCTTGGAGGCCGCGTACGTGCCGAACGCCGCGACGCCGTCGTCGGCGCGCACGGAGGCGTTGAGGATCACCGAGGCGCCGTGGTTGAGCAGCGGCAGCGCCTTCCGCACCGTGAACAGCGTGCCCCGGACGTTGACGCCGAAGGTCTCGTCGAAGTGCTCCTCGGTGACCTGCTCAAGCGTCGCGAACGACGCGGTGGCGGCGTTGACGAACAGCACGTCCAGGCCCCGGCCCCGGGCGTGGACCGTGTCGTAGAGCCGGTCCAGGTCGGCCAGGTCGGAGATGTCGCCCACCACCGCCGTGGCCCGCTCCCGGCCGATGGTCTCGACGGCCGCGTCCAGCACGGTCCCGCGTCGGCCGGTGATGAACACGTGCGCGCCCTCGGCCGCCAGCCGGACGGCGCTGGCCAGTCCGATCCCGGTGCCGCCGCCGGTGACGACGGCGGTCTTTCCTTCGAGCTGTCCCATGGTGATGACCTCCCCAGAGTTCGGTACCGATCGGTACTGATCGACGCCGAACGGGACCGTACCACTTTCCGCACCGAGCAGTACAGAAGAGGTAGGATCGACGGCATGGAGACGCGGCAGAAGGCGCCGATCGGCCGCCCGAGGGGATTCGACGCCGACGAGGCGCTCGAACGCGCCATGCGGGTCTTCTGGGAACAGGGCTACGAAGGCGCCAGCCTCACCGACCTGACCAAGGCCATGGGCATCACCCGCACCAGCATGTACGCGGCCTTCGGCAACAAGGAGGAGCTGTTCCGCAAGGCCCTGGAGCGCTACACCGAGGGCCCCGCCTCGTACGGCGCCCGCGCCCTGCGGGAGCCGACCGCCCACCAGGTGGCCACCGCGTTCCTCAACGGCTCCGTCCGGGCCACCACCCGCCCCGGCTGCCCCAGCGGATGCCTCGGCGTCCAGGGCTCACTCGCCGCCGGCGACCCCGGACGCGCCGCCCGCGACGAGCTCGTCACCTGGCGCAACGAGCACACCGCCCACCTCCGCGACCGGTTCCGGCAGGCCGTCGACGAAGGAGACCTGCCGCCCGACAGCGATCCCGACCTCCTCGCCCGCTACCTCATGACCGTGGCGAACGGCATCGCCGTCCAGGCGGCCAGCGGCGCCACCCACGACGACCTCCAGCGGGTCGCCGACCTGGCCCTGCGCAGCTGGCCGCCCTCCTGACCGCCTGCCGGTCCGTCACCCCCGCGGGAGTGCCGGGAGGATCGCGGCGAGTTGGTCCAGCGGGTCGTCGCCGATGGGGCGGAGGACGACGGTGTGGGCGCCGGCCTCCCAGAGGGAGGCGACGCGGGTGGCAGCCGTGGCGAGGTCGCCGGCGGCGAGGAAGACGTCCTCCGGGGGGATGCCGAGCCAGCCGGAGTACTCGGCGATCACGGGGGCCTGCGCGGCCGGGTCGTCGCCGAGGTGGAGGTGGGTGAAGGTGATGAGCTCGTGGGCGGGGCGCGGGGTCTCGGCCGTGGCGCGGCCGCGTTCGATGTGGGCGAGGGCGGCGGCGAGGCGGGCGGGGCCCTGGCCCTCGGCGATGATCGTGCCGTCCGCGACCCGGCCGGAGAGTTCCAGCGAGCGGGGCCGGACGACGCCGGTGACCAGGGGCGGGGGCTCGGCCGGCGGGTGGACGAGGGTGACGCCGTCGATCTGGACGGTGCGGCCGGCGATGTCGGTCGTGGCGCCGGAGAGGAGGGACCGGACCGCGACGATCGTCTCCTCGAGGAGGGCCAGCTTGGTCGGGGAGGCCGCGCCGACCTGCGCCATCCACTCGGGCGAGCCATGGCCGATGCCGGCGACCAGGCGGCCGGGGAAGAGCCGGGCCACGGTGGCCACCTCCATGGCCAGCAGGGCGGGGTTGCGGAAGGGGGCCGGCACGATGCCGATGCCGACCCGCAGCCGCTCGGTGGCGGAGAGCGCGAGCGTGGCCGACGAGATTCCGCCGGCCCAGCCCAGGTCCTCCACCACCCACAGGTCGTCGACGCCCAACCGCTCGGCGGCGCGGGCGAATTCGGCGAGGCCCTCCGGCGGGAGGGAACGGTCGTACATCACGCCGAGGCGGCGGGTTCCAGGAGCGTCTTCGGTCACGGTGACACTCTAGGCGCGGGCGCCTCAGAGTTGGTGGGCTCCGGGGTGGCCGGGTTCGACCACGAAGGAGGCCGCCGTCTCGACCGACGAGCCGGGTGTGGTGACGTAGGGCACCACCCGGTAGTCCGCGCGGAGTTCGGTCGGGGTGAGGCCGATCACCGTGTAGCCGCGCTGCGAGTTGTGCCACTTGAAGTGGGGATTCACGCCCGGGGTCATCCAGTTGAAGCCGAAGGTGTCCATCGGGGTGCCGTCGCCGCCGGAGCTGACCGAGGTGCCGGCGAACTCGGTGGCGACCACCGGGGAGCTCTCGTCGTCGAAGTCCAGCTTGAGGTCGGCGACCACGCTGCGGTGGATGTCGCCGGTGAGGACCACGCAGTTGGTGACGCCGCGGTCGTGCAGGCCGGTGAGGAGCCGGTCGCGGGCGGCCGTGTAGCCGTCCCACATGTCCAGGCCAACGGTGTGGGTGGCGGGGTCGGTGTCGTGGTCGGCCTGGGCGATCAGGGTCTGGTTGGCGAGCACGTTCCACGCCGTGCCGGCGCGCCGGGTGCCGTCCAGCAGCCAGCCCTCCTGGGCCGCGCCCAGCATGGTGCGTGACGGGTCTGAGCGCTCGGCCTCGCAGCCGAACTGGGTGCCGTCGCCGCACACCTGGTCGTCCCGGTAGGAGCGGGTGTCGAGGACGTGCAGCTGGAGGAGGTCGGCGAAGCGCAGCCGCCGGAAGAGGCGGGAGTCGGCGCCGTCGGGCTTCTGCGGGAGGCGCAGCGGCAGGTGCTCGTAGTAGGCCTGGAAGGCGCCGGCCTTGCGGGCGCGGAAGGCGGTGACGTCGTCGTCGGGGAAGCCGTCGGAGTCGATCTGGGCGACGTCGCCCGCCCAGTTGTTCTCGACCTCGTGATCGTCCCAGGTCAGCACCCAGGGGAACGCCTGGTGGGCGGCCTGGAGGTCGGGGTCGAGGCGGTAGAGCGCGTGCCGGTTGCGGTACTCGGCGAGAGTGCGGGTCTCGCGCTGGTAGGAGGCGTCGAGGCTGAGGCCGCGCACCCCGCCGGTGGCGCCGACGCCGTACTCGTAGATGTAGTCGCCCAGGTGGACGACGAGGTCCAGGTCCTCGGTGGCCAGGTGGCGGTAGGCGGTGTAGAAGCCCTCGTACCAGCACTGGCAGGAGGCGAAGGCCAGCCGCAGCTCGCTGGCCGAGGTCGGGGCGGTGCGGGTGCGGCCGACAGGGCTGACGGTGTCCCCCGGCGGGACCCGGAAGCGGTAGAAGTAGTCGCGGCCCGGGGTGAGTCCCGCCACCTCGACGTGGACCGAGTGCCCGAGCTCGGGCACGGCGGGCGCGACGCCGGAGCGGACCACGCGGCCGAACGCCTCGTCCTCGGCGACCTGCCACTCGACGTCGACCGTCGCCGCCGGCATCCCGCCGCGCCCGTCGACGGCCAGCGGGTCGGGGGCCAGCCTGGTCCACAGCACGACCCCGTCCGGCCGCGGGTCGCCCGAGGCGACGCCGAGCTGGAAGGGGTCGGCGGCGAACCTGGGTACGGCCCAGGCGGCGCCCGCGCTCAGTCCGGCGGCGTGCAGGCCGAGGGTGGCCACCCCGGCGCCCGCGGCGCGGCCCAGCAGTCCGCGTCGTGTCAGTCCCATGGAGAACCTGCCCGTCTTGTCAGCTGACCAGCGACGGGCACATTTCTTGCAAAATGCCGGATTTCGATGGAGGCGCGCCCGGTGCCCCGCAGATTTGGGGAAACGTTGGGGAAGCCGGTGCGGTGCCGACTCAGCCGAGGCCACCGGACGAGGCGTCCCGCACCAGCAGCGCGACCTGCACCCGGTTGGCGCAGTCCAGCTTGCCAAGCGCCCGGCTGACATACGTCTTGATGGACAGTTCGCTCATCCGCAGCCGCCCGGCGATCTCCGCGTTGGACAGGCCCTCGGCCACCAGCCGCACCACGTCCGCCTCGCGGGCGGTGAGGCGGGCGAGCAGCTCAGCCGCCTCCCGTCGGCGGCGCGCCGCCCGCGGGGTGACGCGGCCCAACACGAGGCGGGTCACCGGGGGCGACAGGTAGGCGTCGCCGCCGTGGGCGGCGCGCACGGCGGCGACCAGCTCCTGGGGGGTGCAGTTCTTCAGCAGGAAGCCGGCGGCGCCCGCCTGGAGGGCGCGCAGCACGTTGGGCTCGGCGCCGAACGCCGTGAGCATCACGGCGCGCACGCCGGGCGCGCGGTGCTGGAGCTCTTCGAGCGCGCCGAGGCCGTCGAGCGCCGGCATGCTGATGTCGAGCAGCGCCACGTCCACCCGGTGGCGCAGGGCGGCGTCGACGGCGGCGCGGCCGTCGCCCGCCTCGGCCACGACCCGGATGCCGGGCGCCGCCTGGAGCACGGTGCGCAGCCCGGCCACGATCAGCGGCTCGTCGTCGGCCAGCAGGACGCGGACCGCCGCCCGCTCGGCGTCGTCCGTCATCTCAGCGCACCCCGACCAGCATCCCGGCGGCCGGCACCGCCAGCATCACCACGGCGGTCACGGTGCCGAGCGCCAGGCCGCGGGCGACGCCGACGGCGCCGGGCTCCGGCACCTCGGCGGCCTCGACGGCCTCGACGGCCTCGACGGCCTCGGCCGGGACCATCGCGACCAGCCGGAAGCCGTCCTCGCCGTGCCGGTGGTCGAGGAAGCCGCCGGCCGCGCCGACCCGCTCGGCCAGGCCCGCCAGGCCGTGGCCGCCGGACGGCGCCGGGGGCGCGGCGGGGGCGGCCAGCGGATTGACGACGGTGAGCAGCAGCGCGTCGGACTCCCAGTCGAGCGCCACGGTGACCGGCCGGCCCGGCGCGTGCCTGGCCGCGTTGGTCAGCCCCTCCTCGACCACCCGGTGGGCCGCTCCCCAGCCCGCCGCACCCAGCGGCAGCTCGGCGCCGCGCTCCCGCAGCGTCACCGGCACGCCGGCCGCGCGGCAGCCGGCGACCAGGCTGCGGATCCCCGCGAGGCGGTGCTCCGGCGGCCGCGGCCCGGCGTCGGTGCCCCGCAGCGCGCCGACCAGGTCGTGTAGTTCGGTCAGCGCGCCGCGCGCCGCCTCGGCGAGCTGCCGGGTGGTCGCGCGCTGGGCCGGCGGCAGCTCGGCCACCTCCAGGGCCGCCGCCTGCACGGAGACCAGCGAGAGCCGGTGGCCCAGCGAGTCGTGCATGTCCCGGGCGATGCGCAACCGCTCCCGCAGCCGTTCCCGTTCGGCCAGGAACTCCCGCTCCCGCAGCAGCCGCCGGTTCCGCTCGTCGAGGGCGCGCAGCAGCCTGTGGTGCTGGGCGAGATAGCGACCGAGCAGCAACGGCAGGGCCACGAAGATCAGTTGACCGGAGACCAGCCGCGATAGGACGTCCGTCCTGACGGGGACGGCCAGGAGCTGGACGGCGATACCGCCGAGCACCGCGCCCGCGACGACGGCCGCGTCGGCCCGGCCGCGCAGCGCGCGCCCCGCCAGGTAGGAGGACCACAGCAGCAGCGCGTGGCCCGCGCCGGTGAGCGAGGCGGCGCACTGCGCCGCGGCGAACCCGGCCAGCGGGCGGCGCCGGCACAGCGCCGCCACCGCGAGGGCGGCGACCGCGTAGCCGGCGAGCGGCCAGGGCGAGGACCCGCGATCGCGCAGCACGGCCGCCAGGATCGCGGTGTCCGCCAGCGACACGGCGGCGAGGGCGATCAGGCGGCGGACCATGCGAGCCAGCGTAAGGGCGGGCACCGGCCCGAAGGTGTCCACTTTGGAGGACAGTTCGGCGCCGGCGCCGTCCCTAGCGTGGGCCGGGTGATCGACGTACACGAGCTGAGCAGGTCCTTCGGGGACACGGTGGCCGTTGACCGGCTCACCTGCACGGTGCGGCCCGGCCTGGTGACCGGGTTCCTCGGCCCCAACGGCGCCGGCAAGTCCACCACGCTGCGCATGATCCTGGGCCTTGAGCGCCCGACCGCGGGCGAGGCGCTGATCGCCGGCGTCCCGTACCGGGAGCTCGACCGGCCGCTGCGCCGCGTCGGGGCGTTGCTGTCGGCCGGCGACGTACACCGGGGGCGGCGCGCGGTCGACCATCTGCGCTGGCTGGCGCGCGCCGGCGGCATACCGGAGGCCCGGGTCGGGCGGGTGCTGGCACTGACGGGCCTCACCCCCGTGGCCCGGCGGCGGGCCGGCGGCTTCTCGCTCGGCATGGGTCAACGGCTCGGCATCGCGGCCGCGTTGCTCGGTGACCCGGAGGTGCTGGTGCTCGACGAGCCGGTCAACGGGCTCGATCCGGAGGGCGTGGTGTGGTTGCGGACGCTGCTGCGGGAGCTGGCGGCCGAGGGGCGGACGGTGCTGCTGGCCAGCCATCTGATGAGCGAGATGGCGCTGACGGCCGACCGGCTGCTCGTGATCGGTCGGGGGCGGCTGCTGGCCGACGCCTCGGTACCGGAGTTCGTGGCGGCCAACGGCGGCACCCGGGTGGCCGTCCGCACCCCGGACCCCGAAGCGCTGCGGCGCGCGGTGGTACGGGAGGGGGCACGGGTCGAGGGCCCGGACGCGACGGGTGCGCTGCTGGTGTCCGGCATGCCGGCGGCGCGAGTGGGCGAGGTGGCCGCCGCCGGCGGGATCACGCTCCACGAGGTCGGGGAGCGCGCGGTCTCCCTGGAGGAGGCCTACTTCCGGCTCACCGGTGAGGCGGACGCCGTCGCGTACCGGGGCGGTGCGCGATGAGGCGGCTGGTCGCGGCCGAATGGCTGAAGCTGTGGACAGTGCGGGCCACGGGGTGGACGCTGGGCGGAACGGTGGCGGTCGCCACCGGCTTCGGCGCGCTGATCGGCACCAGCTTCCGCGACCACGCCAGGTCCGACGCGGCCCCGCACTTCGCGGGCTCCTACGGGCTGATGCTGGCGCAGCTCTGTCTCGTGGTCTTCGCGGTGCGGGCGATGGGCGACGAGTACACCTCGGGCACGATCCGGGCCTCGCTGCTCGCCGCGCCGCGCCGCGGTGGCTTCTACGCGGCCAAGGTGGTGGCCACGGCGCTGGCGGTCGCGGTGGTCGCCGCGCTCTCGGTGGCCGGCTCGTTCCTCGCGGCGCAGGCGACGATGGGCGAGGCCGGGGTGGCGCCCTGGTCGGCGGGGGCGCCACGCGCGCTGCTCGGCGGCTGGCTCTACCTGATGCTGATGGCACTGCTCGCGCTGGGCGTGACGAGCGTGGTGCGCCGGTCGGCGGCGGCGCTCGGGGTGCTGTTGCCGCTGCTGCTGCTTGGCTCGCAGGGCCTGGCGAACATCCCGCGGGTCGGCACCGTGCTGCAGTTCCTGCCCGACCAGGCGGCCGGCCTGCTGCTCGGCATGGCCGGACCGCCCGACGACCCGACCTTCGCCCGGGCCTACGGCCCGTGGACCGGAATGGCGATCACGGCCTGCTGGGCCGCTGCCGCACTGGCCGCCGGCTGGTGGACACTTCGCCGCCGCGCGGTATGACGACCGGCGATCCACCGGCTCCGCCTTCGGCCCGCGGCCGGCCAGGCCACGACCGCGCGGCGCGCCCCGCCTCCGACGGAGCGGCGCCGGCCGCCGAAGGGTGCGCCCTTCGGCCTGCGGCAAGCCGGGTGACGGCCCGCGCAACGAGCCAGGACTCGCCTCCACCCCATGGCCGAGCCACCAAGGCGCGCGAGCCGACCCGACTCCGACGGAGCGGCGCCGGCCGCCGAGAGGCGCCTTGGGCCTGCGGCCGGGCGGGTGACAGTCCCCGCAACGAGGCCGGCTCCGGGCCAAGGACGCGGGCCGCAGCGCGCGCGTGGACGCGCGCCGGGGCGGTCGCGACCGGCGCGGAGCCGGCCCGCCTCCGGCCGGAGGGCCCTTCGGCCTGCGGCCGGCCAGGCGTCCTGCTGGGCCCAGGCGGCGGATCCGCACGATCCACAGGAGGCCGCGCGGCCCCGCGCGAGCCGGGTCCCGCGCCAGCGGGCGCGGTGGACACCGCACGACCCACCTTCCGGCGGAGCGCCCTTCGGCCTGCGGCCAGCCGGGCGGCGGCCCCGCAGCAAGCCATGGCTCGCCTCGGCACGCGGCGGACGGCGGGGCGGCCGGGCTCCGCGCCGAGGGCGCGGCCGGCCTCGCGCGCCAGCACGGATCGCGCCGCGCGGCCGGCGCAAGCCGGACCGGCGGCCGTACCGCCAAGCGGCATGCGGCCACAGCGAGGCGGCCCCGGCGCCCGGCGCGAGCCGTGACGGGCGCGCCAGCGCGGATCGGGCGGCCGGCGTCAGCCGGCGGACCGGCGGGAGCCCCGCGCGCGTTTGACCAGCTTGGCCAGCGGCCGGGGGCGCCTGGCGCGGGCCGTGACGCGGTCGGCCAGTCGGTCCAGGTCCTCCGTCAGCCGGGCCCTGGTCTCCTCGATCTCCCTCGCTATGCGCTCGGGTGAGTCCGATGAGTGGGATGACGAGCCCATTCCGCGTCCTCCTTCAGCGTGTCGACGGTGCGGCGCGGCGTCATCGAGCCGCGCCGCAGGTCAGCCCTGCCCTTCAGGAACAGCAGGGCGCCGAGCAGCAGCCAGGCGCCGGCGACGATGAGCGCGGCCCAGGTGCTCCACAGCACCGCCGTCAGCGCGAACATGGCGCCCAGCGAGCCGAAGACCGCCACCATGACGCCCGCGAACGCGGCGCCGCCGAACATGCCGCCGGCCCGGCCGGCGCGGGTGGCCTCCTGCCGCATCTCGGCCTTGGCCAGTTCCATCTCCTGGCGGACCAGGGTCCGCGCGTCCATCGTCAGGTCGGCCACCAGCTCGCCGAACGTGGCGTCGTGGTCCGCGGTCCGGTCCCGCGCCCGCTGCCGCGTCCTCCGCGAGGTCAACGACATGGCACCTCCACCTCCTCAGAGTCGGGAAGCCGGAGCCGAGTGCCCCGTCGCCGCCGCCTCAAACGCGGGGGTCACGCCAGCGGGGTGGCCTCCTTGGCGTGGCGCCGGGCGTAGGCGCGGTAGTGGTCGGCGTTGGCGCGGATCCGGGCGACGTCCTCCTCGGTGAGCTGGCGCCGCACCTTGCCGGGGACGCCGGCGACGAGGGAGCCGGGCGGGATCTCGGTGCCTTCGAGCAGCACCGCGCCGGCGGCGATCAGGGAGCCGCGGCCGACGCGGACGCCGTTGAGGAGGACGGAGCCCATGCCGACCAGCACGTCGTCCTCGACGACGGCGCCGTGCACCACGGCCCGGTGGCCGACGGAGACGCCGGCGCCGAGGATCGCGGGAAAGCCGGGGTCGGCGTGGACGACGGTGCCGTCCTGGAGGTTGCTGCCGGGGCCGATCTCGATGCGCTCGGTATCGGCACGGACCACCGTGCCGTACCAGACGCTGGACTCCTCGGCGAGGTGGACGTCCCCCACGACGGTCGCGCCCGGCGCCACCCAGGCGCCGGGCGCGAGGACCGGGGTGCGGCCTTCGAGGGCGATCAGCCGCGGTCCTCGCGGGTCCGGGGGATACGTCATGGGGGCACTCCTCGGGTCGACGGGCCGGTGGCGGCCCAGTCTCCCCGGGGAGTGCCCGCCGGGAAAAGGGAGCGGGGGGTGGCGGCGCCGAGGTCCTGTCCGGTCGATCTTTTCGGATCAGGCCGCGGCGTCAGACGCGGTGCTCCCCCAGCTAACGCTGGGAGGTGCCCCCAGTCGCTTCGCTCAAGGCGCCGGATCGCAGCTCATACTTGGCCGTATTCGCGCGATTCGGCAACGCAGCGAGGTGCCGTGTTTGGGGGCACCTCCCAGGCCGCCAGGCCTGGGGGAGTCGCGGCCCCGGAAAGATCGGCCGGACACGGCCTACAGCGCGCTGCCGGCCTGCCACTCGGTCCAGTCCATGTTCCAGCCGTTGAGCCCGTTGTCCGGGGCCATCTCCACGTCGGGGGAGTTCACCACGACGATCACGTCGCCGAGCATCGACTCGTCGAAGAACCAGGCGGCGTCGGTGGTGTCGTCGTCGGCGCCCTGCTCGTCGTTGAGGCCGATGCAGCCGTGGCTGGTGTTGGTGGAGCCGAAGACGCCGTCGGACGCCCAGTAGTTGCCGTGCACGAAGGTGCCGGAGGTGGACAGGCGCATGGCGTGCGGCACGTCGGGGATGTCGTACTCGCCCTCGCCGTCGTCGTCCGTGAAGCCGACGGTCGCCCCGTTCATCCGGGTCTCCTCGTGCTTCTCGGAGATCACCATCTGGCCGTTGTAGGTCGGGGTCTCCTCGCTGCCGGCGGATATCGGCAGGGTGCGCAGCACCTCGCCGTCCCGCACGACCTGCATCTGCTTGCTCTCGACGTCGACCGTGCTGATCTGGGAGCGGCCGACGGTGAAGCTGAAGGTGCGGTCCTGGACGCCGGTGACGCCGTCGGCGCCCTCGACGCCGTCCCAGTCGAGGTTGACGGTGACCTCGGTGTTGGCCTGCCAGTAGTCCTCGGGGCGGAAGTCGAGCCGGGTGTCGTTGAACCAGTGGCCGACGACCTCCTGGCCGCTGCTCGTGGTGATCTCGACGGCGGCCTCGACCTCGGCCCGGTTGGTGATCGGCTTGTCGAAGTTGAGCGAGACCGGCATCCCGACGCCCACCGTGGAGCCGTCCTCCGGGGTGAAGTAGCCGATGAAGCTGTTCTCCGGGGCGACGGTGGTGAAGGTGCGGGTCTCGTGCGCCGCGCGGCCCTCGCTGTCGCTGGCCTGGACGTCGATCTGGTACTGGGTGGCCCGCTCCAGCTGCGCGTCCGGCAGCCAGGTGGTCTGGTCGGCGGATATGGTGCCGGTGACCTCGGTGCCGGACTCGGTGGCCGTCATGGTCACCGAGTCGAGCGTGCCGTCCTCGACCGAGACCTGGACGTCGTCGTTGATGCCGACGTTGTCCGCGGCGTCGTCCGGGGTGATGGATATCACCGCGGCCGACGTGTTCGCGTCCTCCGCGGCCCGGTCCGCGTCCTCCTGACCCGAGCCGCCGCTCGCCGCCGCCGACTCGTCAGGCGAGTCATCGCCGCCGCCGCTGCACGCCGTGAGTGTCAGTACTCCGGTGAGCAGCGCAGCCGCCACCCCCAGGCTCTTGCGCCGCATGCCGTCCCTCATCAGTAGCTTCTCCGTCCGCTGCCGCGGTCCCCAGAGAGGACACATGGGATGTGACGTGCCATGGCGGCAGCGCGTTCCACTGTAAGTGAATCTGTGCCGTGAACCACACGGTCGAGTGACGGTCCTTCGGGGGACGTCCGGGTCAGGTCGCGGCGGGACCTTAGTCCTCGTCGTCCTCCCCGTACTCGTCCTCGCCGTCCCAGGGCTCGTCCGGGTCGTACTCGGCCAACTCGCTGCTCCAGGACGCCTGGGAGAGCACGACGCCCGGCACCTCGGCGACCAGGTCGAGCGGGTCGACGAGGTAGGCGACGGCCTCCGCCTCGTCCCGCGAGACGGCCTGGGCCGCCAGGTCGCGCTCCTCGCGCGGCATCAGCTCGTCGCCCTCGATCCGGGCCCAGGCGGCCCTGATCAGCTCGTCCCGCTCGCTGATCTCCAGCACCAGTTCCACGCGGACCCGGACGTGGCGGGGCTCGTCGGTCATGTCATCAGTCATGTCCCGGAGGGTAAAGGGCCACGGCGCGACCTCTTCCCCACGACCCGCACCCGTGCGTAACATCGCTCACCACGACGCCTGACCCCCAGCCCACACCAGCACCACCACCGGAGGGCGCCATGAACGGCAACGCAAGCAGCAACCGCCGCCCCTTCGTCTACGCCCTGGTCGCCACCTGCGCGCTTGGCCTCGGCTGGTTGCTCCCCTCGGCCTACGGGGAGGACGGGGAGGCCGGCGGCGCGGTGGTCCCACCGGTCGAGCAGCAGCTCGACCAGGGCCAGCAGGACCAGTAGCCGGCCCCCACGCTCACGCCAGCGGCCCGGTCACGGACTCGGCCGCCGCCACCAGGCCCCCGCTCCGCACGAACTCCTCGGCCGCCGCCAGGTCGGGCGCCAGGAAGCGGTCCTCGCCCGCGCCCGCCACCCCGGCCGCCCGCGCCGCCGCGAGCACCGCGCGCCCGGCCGGCCCCGGCAGCAGGCCGCGCTCGGCCAGCGGGGCGCGGAGTTCCAGCGCCCGGGTCGCGGCGCACAGCTCGACGGCGACGACCCGGGTGAGCCCTTCGAGCGCGGTGCGCAGCTTGCGCGCCGCCGACCAGCCCATCGAGACGTGGTCCTCCTGCATCGCCGAGGACGGGATGGAGTCGACCGAGGCCGGGGCCGCCAGCCGCTTCAACTCGCTGACCAGCGCCGCCTGCGTGTACTGGGCGATCATCAGGCCCGAGTCGACCCCGGGGTCCGCGGCCAGGAAGGGCGGCAGGCCGTGCGAGCGGTTGCGGTCGAGCAGCCGGTCGGTGCGCCGCTCGGCGATGGAGGCCAGGTCGGCGACGGCGATGGCCAGGAAGTCGAGCACGTAGCCGAGGGGCGCGCCGTGGAAGTTGCCGTTGGACTCGACGCGGTCGCCGATCACCACCGGGTTGTCGACGGCCGCGGCCAGCTCCCGTTCCGCGACGGCCATGGCGTGCGCCAGGGTGTCCCGGCCGGCGCCGGCCACCTGGGGGGCGCAGCGCACCGAGTAGGCGTCCTGCACCCGGGGGGCCTCGTCCTGGTGGTGCCCGGTGAGCCCGGAGCCGGCGAGCACCCGCAGCATGTTGTCGGCGCTCGCGGCCTGCCCCGGGTGCGGGCGCACGGCCTGGAGCTCGGGGGCCAGCACCCGGTCGGTGCCGAGCAGCGCCTCCAGGGTGAGCGCGGCGGTGACGTCGGCGGCGGTGAGGAGCCTGGCCAGGTCCGCGCCGGCGAGCAGCAGCATGCCCAGCATCCCGTCGGTGCCGTTGAGCAGCGCAAGACCCTCCTTCTCGCGCAGCTCGACGGGGTCGATGCCGTGCCGCGCCAGCAGCTCGCCGGCGGGCGCGAGCACGCCGTCGGGCCCTTCGGCCTCGCCCTCGCCGAGCAGCGTGAGCGCGCAGTGGGCGAGCGGCGCGAGGTCTCCCGAGCAGCCGAGCGAGCCGTGCTCGTGGACGACCGGGGTGATGCCGGCGTTGAGCAGGGCGGCCATGGTCTCGGCCACCTCGGGGCGCACCCCGGTGTGCCCGGAGGCGACGGTCCTCAGCCGCAGGAACATCAGGGCGCGCACCACCTCGCGCTCCACCCGGGGGCCCATGCCGGCGGCGTGCGAGCGCACGATGTTGCGCTGCAGCCGGGCGCGCAGGTCGGCGTCGATGTGCCGCACGGCGAGCGCCCCGAAGCCGGTGGAGACGCCGTAGACCGGCTCGGGGCGGGCGGCGAGGTCGTCCACGACCCGGCGGGCGGCGGCCATCGCGGCCCTGGCCGACTCGGTGAGCTCGACCCGGGCGCCGTGCCGCGCGACGGCGACGACGTCGGCCGGCGTGGTGCCGGAGGTGGAGAGCGGGACGGGCGCGACCCCGCCTGGTCCGGTGTGCATACTCATATTCACTAAGCCTATGGAGTGAATCGATTGTCGTCATCGGCCGGGGGCCCCGGGACCGGCCGGGCCCGGAACGCCCGGCGTTCGGGCCCCTCGGGTGCCGGCACGTCCGCCATCGCCACCACCACGTCGTGCGCCCCGCCGCGCCCCGCCACCACCGGCACCGGGGAGCGCGCCGCCTTCGCCCGGTACTGCGCCGCGTCGGCCAGCCGGAACAGCCATCGCGCCGACCGCAGCGGCCCGATGGCCTCGCCGGTGGTCGCGATCCCGCAGGCCACCCCCTCGCCCAGCTCGAGATCGGCCGCCCGCCGGCACACCTCCCCCGCCGCCCGCTCCACCGTGGCCGCGTCCACGCCCACCGCCAGCAGGCAGAACTCGTCCCCGCCGAGCCGGGCGGCCAACGCCCCCGGCAGGGCCGCGCCACAGCGCGACAGCACCGAGCCGAACCGTTCGAGCAGCCGGTCCCCCGTGGCGTGCCCGAAGGTGTCGTTGACCTTCTTCAGGCCGTTCACGTCGCAGACCACCAGGCTCACCACCTCGCCCGTCGCCCGGTGCCGCTCCAGCGCCTCGTCCAGGCGTATCTCCACCGCCCTGCGGTTGGCGAGCCCGGTCAGCGGGTCGGTGAACGCCAGCCGCCGCGCCTCGGCGAGCCGCTCGTACTGCACGAGGCCGGCCGCCACCACGGACGCCAGCACCGAGGCGAAGTCCGCGTCCTCGCGCTCGAAGGGCGCGGCGCCCGGGCCGCGCGCCACGTACAGCTCCCCCCACGCCCGCCCGTGCAGCACGATCGGCGCCACCACGCAGCAGCCGCGCCCGCGCCGCCGCAGCACCGCCACCCGCCTGCTGCCGCGCGGCCCGGCCGCCGTCTCCACCCACGCCCGCGGCTCGGCGCCGCGCGTCCACCGCTCGTGCAGGAACTCGGTGATCTCCGGGAAGTCGTGCACCGGATACGACTCGTCCTCCGGGTACGGCTCCTCGCCGGGCGCCAGCTCCCCCGTGTTGACCAGCACCCGCAGCCGGCCGCGCTCCCGCTCCCAGGCCGACAGCGCGGCGAAGGCGCCACCCAGCGCCCGCCGCGCCCCCTCGGCGGCGGCGTGCGCGACCTCCGGCAGCGCCTGCGCCGCGGCCATCCGCTGCGCCAGCTCCACCACGGCACGCAGCCGGCTGTCCTCACCCATAAGCCCAGGCTATGGGCGTACGCCCGGCTTCGGGTCGTTACGCTAGCCCTTCACTCGCCTGGCCAGTCCGGGGTGCGCTTCTCGTTGAACGCCGCCACCCCCTCCTTGCGGTCCGGCGAGAACGCCACCGTGCGCCAGGCCGCGTCCTCCACCTCGAGGCCCGAGCGCAGGTCGAGGCCGAAGCCGGTGCGCAGCGCCCGCTTGGCGGCCCGCAGCCCCACCGGGGAGTTGGCCGCCATGGTGCCGGCCAGCGCCAGCGCCTCCTCCCTGGCCCGACCGTCCTCGGTCAGCACGTCGACCAGGCCGAGCTCCCGCGCCTCCCCCGCCGCGACACGGCGACCCGTGAAGATCAGCTCGGCCGCCCTGGCCGAGCCCACCCGGCGCGGCAGCAGCTGGGTGCCGCCGCCGCCCGGGATGACGCCGACGGTCACCTCGGGCAGGCCCACCACCGCCGTCGGGTCGGCGACGATCAGGTCGCAGGAGAGCGCCAGCTCGAAGCCACCGCCGAGCGCGAAGCCCCGCACCGCCGCGATGGCCGGCACCGGCAGGTCGAGCACCGCCGTGAACGCCCCGCGCAGCACCGTGCGGTGCCGGCCGAACTCCGCGTCGGAGAGGCCGTTGCGCTCCTTGAGGTCGGCGCCGACGCAGAACGCCCGGTCGTGCGTGGACGTCAGTACCACGGCCCGCACCCGCCGGTCGGTCGACAGGTCGGCGCAGGCCGCCGTGAGCCGCCACGCCAGCTCGGTGGAGAGCGCGTTCATCGCCGCCGCCCGGTCGAGCACCAACTCCCCGACGTGCGCCGCCTCGTCGATCACCACCGACACCCACTCGCCGTACCGCTGGGTCACCGTTCGCTCGCTCAGCTCACTCATGGCCGGCATTATCGGCCCCAGCTCGGCGCGCGTCAGCCGGTCTCGCCCCGGCGGGTCAGCAGCCAGGGCTCGATGATGCCGAGCCCGCGCACCGGGCGCTGGTAGAGCGGCTGGAGGGCGAAGCGGTAGCCGGCCGCGCGGCCGTCGGCGGAGTCGGCGGCCTTCTCCGAGTGCGGGGCGAGGCCGGCCGCCGTCAGCTCCTCCCGCATCACGCCGTCCACCAGGACCATGTCCTTGGGCGCTATCGACGTCAGCCGGCTCGCCAGGTTCACCGTGTTGCCGAAGACGTCGCCCATCCGCGTCGTCACCGTGCCGAACGCGATGCCGACCCGCAACTCGGGCATCATCGGGTCGTCGCCCAGCGTCTCCACGAGCCGCACCCCGATGTCCGCCGCCACGCCCGGGTCGTCGGCCGCGAACAGCACCTCGTCGCCGAGCGTCTTGATCAACCGCCCGCCCTGGGCCGCGATCTGGTCGGCCGCCGTGGTCTCGAACGCCTCGACCAGCTCGCCGAGCTGCTCCTCCTCGAGACGCCGGGTCAGCCGGGTGAAGCCCACCAGGTCGGCGAAGCCGATCGCCAGCCTGCGGTCCACCATCTCCGTGTCGTCCTGGGCCTGGACCACCCGGCCGGTGGCCGCGGCCAGCTGCCGCCGCCACACGTAGACCAGGAACTCCTGGAGCTCCGGCAGCAGCAGCTCGACCAGCGGGTAGGCCACGTCCGTCCTGGTCATGCCCGGCTCGGGCGGCTCGGTGAGCCGCTCGAGGAAGGAGTCGATCTGCCAGTCCGCCAGCCGGGCCGTGGTCTGCCCGGTGGACCTCGCCACCTGGACCGCCATCGACTCGCTCAGCAGGCCGGCCTCCACCAGACCCGCGAGGCGCCGCAGCGCCAGCACGTCGGCCTCGGTCAACGCCCGCGCCTGGCCCACGTCGGGGAAGCCCATCGCGCGCCAGAACCTGGACGCCAGGTCGAGCGAGACCCCGGCGGCCCTGGCCGCCTGGAACGGGGTGTACTGCCGCTCGGCACCGATGATCAACGCCTCCACGCGCAGCGCGACGTTCTGGGCCTCGTCCTCCGCCGGGTCGCCGCCGGCGGCGGTGGCCTCGGGCCTGCCCGGATCAGCCTCGGACACGGTCACCGCCCTCGCCCACGCCGCGCCTGTCGAGCCCTTCGCGCGTTCTCACGGCCCCAACCCTACGGCAGGTGTGCCCTATGTCACGTCGCACGGAGGTGGATGATGTCAGCGGCCGCCACCGGCTGGCGAGATCCGGCCGACTCGATGACGAGACGGCCGTCGCCGTCCAGCGCCACCGCCTCGCCGCGCAGCTCACCGCCGCCCGGCAGCTCGGCGCGCACCGTGCGGCCGAGCGTCGCGCAGCCGGCCGCGTAGGCGGCGTCGAGGCCACTGGCCGCCGGGTCGCCGGCGGCGTCGACCCAGCGCCGGTACCAGTCGGCGAGCGAGCGCAGCACCGCGCGCAGCAGCGGGTCCCGGTCGGTGGTGACGGCGTTCGCCAGCAGCAGCGAGCCGGCGGTCGGCACCGGCAGTTCGTCGGCGCGCAGCGAGACGTTGAGGCCGAGGCCGAGCACCACGGCGCCGTCGTCGCCGGTGACCCGCTCGGCGAGGATCCCGCCCAGCTTGCGCTCCTCGCCGCCCACCGACACCAGCAGGTCGTTGGGCCACTTCAACGCCGTGTCCACGCCGCCCACCCGGGACAGCGCGGTCGCCGCCGCCACCCCGGCGAGCAGCGGCAGCCAGGTCAGCCGGTGCGCGGGCACCCCGGCCCGCTCCGGGTCGAGCAACACGGAGAAGAACAGGCCGGATCGTGCCGGTGCGCTCCAGCTGCGGCCGAGCCGGCCGCGGCCCCGGGTCTGCTCCTCGGCGACCAGCACGCTGCCGGGCGCCGCCCGGCCGGCGCTCGCCGCCGCGGCCAGGTCGGCGTTGGTCGATCCGGTGCTCTCGGTCACGTCGATCCTGGTCCACACGCCGTCCGGCCAGATCAGGGCGGTGCGCAGCGGCGAGACACGCAACGGCGGCCGGTCCAGGTCGGACCAGCGGCTGGGCTGGGGAGTCATGCGGACCAATCTAAGGGAGCGGCCCCCGGCGGGGGCGGCTGCCAGGGAGGCGCCCGCGCGACGCGCCGGCGCGCCGTTACCCTACGGATCGGTAGCCATCCGAGGACGAGGAGCCATGCCGGTGCCCGAGGACATCCAGACCACGGCCGGGAAGATCGCCGACCTCAGGCGCCGAGCGGCGGAGGCCGTCAACGCCGGCTCGGCGCGTGCCGTGGAGAAGCAGCACGCGAAGGGCAAGCTGACCGCCCGGGAGCGGATCGAACTCCTGCTCGACGAAGGGTCGTTCGTCGAGCTCGACGAGTTCGCCAGACACCGCTCGACCAACTTCGGCATCGAGCACAACCGCCCCTACGGCGACGGCGTGGTCACCGGCTACGGCACCGTGGACGGCCGTCAGATCTGCGTCTACTCGCAGGACTTCACGGTCTTCGGCGGCTCGCTCGGCGAGGTGTACGGCGAGAAGATCGTCAAGGTGATGGACTTCGCGCTGCGCACCGGCTGCCCGATCGTCGGCATCAACGACGGCGGCGGCGCCCGGATCCAGGAGGGGGTGGTGGCGCTCGGCCTCTTCGCGGAGATCTTCCGGCGCAACGTGCACGCCTCGGGCGTGGTGCCGCAGATCTCGCTGATCGTCGGCCCCTGCGCGGGCGGCGCCGTCTACTCCCCCGCGATCACCGACTTCACCGTGATGGTCGACAAGACCTCGCACATGTTCATCACCGGGCCCGACGTGATCAGGACGGTCACCGGCGAGGACGTGGGCTTCGAGGAGTTGGGCGGCGCCCGCACCCACAACACCCGCTCCGGCGTCGCCCACCACATGGCGGGGGACGAGAAGGACGCCGTCGAGTACGTCAAGGCGCTGCTCTCCTACCTGCCGTCCAACAACCTCTCCGAGCCGCCCGTCTACGAGCAGCGGTACACCGACGAGGAGTTGGCCACCACCGTCGAGGACCGCGAGCTCGACGCGCTGATCCCGGACTCCGACAACCAGCCCTACGACATGCACCAGGCGATCGAACACGTCCTGGACGACGGGGAGTTCCTGGAGACCCAGGCGATGTTCGCGCCCAACGTGATCACCGGTTTCGGCCGGGTGGAGGGCGCCCCGGTCGGCATCGTCGCCAACCAGCCGCTGCAGTACGCCGGTTGCCTCGACATCCACGCCTCCGAGAAGGCCGCGCGCTTCGTGCGCACCTGCGACGCGTTCAACCTGCCGGTGCTGACCTTCGTCGACGTGCCGGGCTTCCTGCCCGGCACCGACCAGGAGTACAACGGCATCATCAGGCGCGGCGCCAAGCTGATCTTCGCCTACGCCGAGGCCACCGTGCCGCTGGTCACGGTGATCACCCGCAAGGCGTTCGGCGGCGCCTACGACGTGATGGGCTCCAAGCACCTGGGCGCCGACCTCAACCTGGCCTGGCCCACCGCCCAGATCGCCGTGATGGGCGCCCAGGGCGCCGTCAACATCCTGCACCGGCGCGCGCTGGCGGAGCTTGGTTCGGAGGAGGAGCGCGAGGAGACCAGGGCCCGGCTCACCGCCGAGTACGAGGCGGCGCTCCTCAACCCCTACGCGGCGGCCGAACGCGGCTACGTGGACGCGGTGATCGAGCCGTCCGAGACCCGCCGGCACATCGTCCGCGGGCTGCGGGCGCTGCGCACCAAGCGGGCCCAGCTGCCGCCCAAGAAGCACGGCAACATCCCACTGTGAGAGGTGAGTCGATGTCCGAGGCACGGGAGCACGCGCCGGAGCGCATCAGGGTGGTGCGGGGCAACCCGACGCCCGAGGAACTGGCCGCCGCGGTGGCCGTGATGCGGGCGCGGGTCGCCGCGGCCGCGGCGTCCGCCGAGGCGGACGCGGATCCGGGGCCGCCGCCGGCCTCGGCCTGGTCGCACCCGGCCCGCACCGTCCCGCGCCGCCTGCCGGCCCCCGGGCCCGGCGCGTGGCGGGCCAGCTTCTGGCCCGGCTGAGGGCCGGATCTGAGTACGGGTACTCAGGCGCCCGCCGGACCTGGCTGCCACCCTTGGCCCATGCTCTGGTCGGATCTGCACCAACCGCCGGGCGGCGGCGACCCGGAGGTGGCCCCCCCCCCCGGCCCCGTGCAATTCCCCGGAAAAAGGGGGTGGGCGGGGAAACCGGCGGCAGCGGGGGGGCCTAAGGGGTGCCATGGGGGGTAGC
>NZ_JBHXFJ010000064.1:0-45310 GCF_042722465.1 Streptomyces sp. NPDC127098 | reverse complement strand
GGCCGGCGAGGCGCGGTCGGCGGCGCCCACTGGCTGCTCGCCTGCGACGCGCTGGCCGCCGCCGCGGCGCCGGTGGTGGCCGGCCCGTCCCGGCAGCCCGCCGCCCTCGCCCTGCTCTCCCTGGCCCTCGTGGGCGCCGTCTTCGCGGCGCTCAACCGGGCCCGCGGCCTGTACCGGCCCACCCTCTCCGGCGGCGCCCTCGACGAACTCCCGCCGCTGCTCGGCCACTCGGCCCTCGCCTGGTGCGCCGCCGCCGCGCTCTTCGCCGAGCGGCACGAGCCCACCAGGACCCTCGCCCTGGTCTCCGCCCAGACCCTCCTGGCCGTCGCGGCGCGCGGCACCGTCCACGCCACCCGCCGCCGGGCCGCGCGCCGCTGCCCGCGCCCCACGCTGATCGTCGGCACCGGCCCGCACGCCCAGCGCGTCGCCGCCATGCTCGCCCAGCACCTCGAGTTCGGCATGCGCCCCGTCGCCCTCGTCGGCCCGATGCCGGAACGGCTGCCCGAGCGCACCCGGCTGCCCGTGCTGCCGCTCGGCGACGACCTCGGCCGGGCGGTGCCGCCGGGAGCCGTCCGGCACGTCGTCTTCGCCCGGCAGCCGCAGCGCCGACTGCTGCGGCTCTTCTGGGAACGCGGCTGCGCCGTCTGGTGGATCGAGCCCGCCCCGGCCGGCGCCCGCGCCCCCGGCGCGCCGCGCGAGAGCCACGTGTGGGGCTACACCTGCCGCCGCCTCGACCCGCCGCGCCGCCACCGGGTCGCCCGCTGGGGCAAACGCGGCCTCGACGTCGTCGTCGCCGGCGCGGCCCTGGTCGCCGTGGCCCCACTGCTGCTGCTGTGCGCCCTCGCCGTCCGGATCGCCGACGGGCCAGGCGTGATCTTCCGGCAGGAGCGGATCGGCGAGGACGGCCGGCCGTTCGTCATCCTCAAGTTCCGCAGTCTGCGCCCGGCCGACGACCGGGAGGCCGCCACCCGCTGGAACATCAGCCAGGACGGCCGGATGTCCCCGGTGGGCCGGCTGCTGCGCCGCACCTCGCTCGACGAACTGCCGCAGCTGTGGAACGTGCTGCGCGGCGACATGAGCCTGGTCGGCCCGCGCCCCGAACGACCGCACTTCGTCGAGCGGTTCAGCCGGGTCTACCCCGGCTACGCGGACCGCCACCGGATGCCCGTCGGGCTCACCGGGCTCGCCCAGGTCAGCGGCCTGCGCGGCGACACCTCCATCGAGGACCGCACCCGCTTCGACAACCTCTACATCGAGACCTGGTCGCTCTGGCAGGACATCCGCATCATGCTGCGGACCGCCGCCGCCTGCCTCCGCCTCGGAGGCAGCTGATGCCCGCGACCACCGCGCTCGCGCACCGCGGGCCCGCGCTCGTCCCCGCCGCGCCGGCAGGGCGTTGGCGGCTGCTGCCGCTGCTGGCCACCGTGCTGCTGCTCGCCGTGCCGGTCGGCGGCCTCAGCCTGGCCGGCTCCACCGCCACGCCGGCCGACCTGGCCTCGGTGGCGCTCGCCGGCTGCTGCGCGGTGCTGCTGGCCCGCGGCCGGCGGCCGCCGCTGCCGCAGCGCGCCGCGGTGGTGCTCGGCGCCCCGATCCTCGCCTTCGCCGTCGCCACCGTCACCGCCGCCGACCCGGCCGCCGCCCTGCCGGGACTGCTGCGCCTCCTCCAGACCTTCGTGGTGGTGCCGCTCTGCCTGGTGCTGCTGCTGCGCGACGCCCGGGACTTCCGGCTCGTCGCCGGCGCACTCGTGGCGCTCGCGCTGGCCCAGGGCGGGCTCGGCTGCTGGCAGTACGCCACCGGCTCGGGCGCCTCCTACATGGGCCAGAACGTCCGCGCCGTCGGCACCTTCGGCCCGCTCCACATCATGGGCATGGCCGCCACCGTCTCCCACGGCCTGGTCACCGCCCTCTGCCTCGGCCTGGCCGCCCACCGCACCGCCCCGCGCTGGTGGCGGCCCGTCACGCTCGGCTGCGCCGCGCTTCTCACCCTGCCGCTCGCCGTCTCGTTCAGCCGGGGCGCCTGGCTGGCCAGCGGCGTGGCCGTGCTCACCGTGGTCCTGCTCGCCGCGTTCGGCTCGGGACGGCGTGCCCGGCGCACGCTGCTCGCCCTGCTGGCCGCCGGCACGCTGCTGGTGGGTGGGGCCGCGCTCGGCTCCGGCATGGTCGCGGACCGGCTCAGCAGCATCGGCGACGTCACCGGCACCCCCGACCAGTCGGTCGTCGACCGGTACGCCATGTGGCAGGCGGCCCTCGGCATGTGGCAGGACCACCCGTGGACCGGCACAGGCCCGCGCGGCTTCGCCGACCACCGCGACAGCTACGCGTCGCTCGCGCTCTCCGCCGGCAGCGACACCGGCGGCGCCGGCGCCGCGTTCCAACGCCAGGAACTGCTCTCCCCGCACAACATGTACCTGCTGCTGCTCAGCGAGATCGGCCTGCTCGGCACGGCGACGGTCCTCGGCTGCTGGGCGGCGCTGCTGGTCCTCGCCCTGCGCCGGGCGCGGCGGGCCGGCGACGGCCGGCCGAGCGCGGCCGGCCTGGCCGCCGTCGGACTCCTGGTCTGGCAGCTCGTCAACTTCCTGTACGCCGACATCGGCGGCCCCACCACCGTGCTGACCGCCGTCGCCCTCGGCCTCACCGCCTGGTGGGCGCTCTCCCCGGCGGCGCTCGAGGAGCGGGGGCCGACGTGAGCGAACGCTTCGTGGCCCGGGCCGCCGGCCTCACCGCGGCGCTGACCGCGGCCGGCGCGCTGTGCGGGCTGCTGCGGGACCAGATCATCGCGACGCTGTACGGAGCCGGCGGCGCGACGGACGCGTTCCTGGTCGCCTGGACCGTGCCGGAGTTCGCCGCCACGCTGCTGATCGAGGAGGCGATGGCGCTGGTCCTGGTGCCGGCCTTCAGCCTGGCCCTGGCCAGCGGGGGCGCCCGACCGCCGCGGGCGCTGGTCGCGGCCACGCTGCCGAGGCTGCTGCTCGCGCTCGCCGCGGCGAGCGCCGCCCTGGCGGCGGGCGCGCCGCTGCTCGTCAGGCTCCTCGCCCCGGGCCTCGCCGACCGGGACCTCGCGGTCGACTGCACCCGGCTGACGGCAGTGACGATCCTCACCTTCGGACTGGCCGGATACCTCAGCGCGGCGCTCCGCGCCCACCGCGACTTCCTGCCGCCGGCGGCGATCTACGTCGCCTACAACGTCGGCATCGTCGCCACGGCGCTGCTCCTCCACACCACCTACGGCATCCGCGCCGCCGCCACCGGCGTCGCCCTCGGCGGCCTCCTGATGGTCCTCCTGCAACTCCCCTTCTTCCTCCACCGGCTGCGCCTGCCGGCGCCCGGTCAGAAGGCGACCCCCACCACCCACCGGCCGCCCGCGGTGGGCCTGCCGGCGGAGGCTGGACCTGACGGCGGTCGGTTCGCGGTGGCGGTGGCTGACCACGCTGCCGCCGGCGCCGGCGCCGGCGCGCCGGAGCGGCCGGTGGCCGGGTGCTGTGTGCCGCCTGCGGCGGGCAGGTCGGCGGGTGGTGGGGGACCGGGGGGCGGACCTGCCGGCGGCGGGGCGCCGGGTGCGGCGCGCCTGCCGGCGGCGGGTTGGCTGATCGATGAGGGGAGCCCGGGGGCGGCGGCCGGTGGCGAGTCCTGGAGTGCGGAGGAACCGGGCCGGCCGGGTTCCGCGGCGGCGGCCGGCACGGCGCCGCCGGGGGCGGCCGTGCGGCGGAGCTCGGCCGTGGCCGCCCGCCTCCGTGAGGGGCCTGCCGGAGGAACCTTCGAGGCGCTCAGGCCGCCAGGCCGCGTGGCGCTCAGGCCGCCAGGCCAGCTCGTGGTGCCGGTGGTGCTCTTCGCGTTGAGTCGGCAGGCGCAGGTGCTGGTCGAGCGGTTTCTCGCCTCGTCGTTGCCGTCCGGGGCCATCTCGTGGCTCAACTACGCCCAGAAGGTGGCCCAGTTGCCGATGGTGCTGGCCATGATGGTCTGCACCGTCACGCTCCCCATGGTCGCCGGCGCGGTCGCCCGTGGGGACCTGGCGGGGGCCAGGCTGCGCGTCGAGCGCGATCTCGTGGTGGCCGCCGTCGTGGTGCTGGTCGGCGCCGCCTACGTCGTAGCCCACGCCCCACGGATCATCGAACTCCTCTTCCAGCGCGGCGCGTTCGACGCGCAGGACACCGCGGCCACCGCTGCCGTGATGCGGGTGTACGCCGTCGGTCTGCTGGGCCACACCCTCACCGGCGCGCTGGTCAGGCCGTTCTTCTCGGCCGCCAGGCCCACCTGGTTCCCGTTCGCCGCCATGGCCGCCGGGCTGCTGGTCACCGTGGGCGGCGGCCTGGTCGCCACCCCCCGCTGGGGCGCCGCCGGCATCGCCGCCGCCAACGCGGCCGGCATCACCGTCACCGCGGCGCTGTTGCTGCACGGACTCGCGTCCCGCACCATCCCCGTCGACCCCCGCCGCGTCCTCGGCCGCGTCGGCCGCCTCGCGCTGGCCGCCGCCGTCGCCACCGCCGCCGGCTGGGCGGCCGCCGACGCGGCGGCGACGCTGCCCGCGCCCGCCGCGCTCGCCACCGGCGCCGTCCTCGTGCCCGCCGTGTTCGCCGCCACGGCGCACGCGCTGCGCGTGCCCGAGGCCCGCGAGCTGCTCGCCCGGATTCCCGGACTCGCCCGTCTCCCGTCCGCTCTCACCAGGAGGCACCTCACCCATGGCCCATGACGCCAACGCCCCCGCGCCGCTGTGGCTGTTCATGTACCACTCCGTGGCCTACACCAGCCCCGACCCGTACCGCATCACCGTCACCCCGGACCGCCTCTACCAGCAGCTGGCGTGGCTGCGCCGCCGCGGGCTGCGCGGCGTGTCGGTGAGCGAGCTGCTGCGCGCCCACGAGCTCGGCCGGGCCGAGCGGCTGGTCGGGCTGACCTTCGACGACGGGTACAAGGACTTCCTCGACTACGCCGTCCCGCTGCTGCGCGGCCACAACTGCACCGCCACCGTCTTCGCGCTCCCCGGCCGCCTGCACGGCAGCAACGCCTGGGACGCGGACGGCCCGCGCAAGCGGCTGCTCAACGCCGACGGCATCAGGGCCGCCGCGGCGGCCGGCATGGAGATCGGCTCGCACGGCTTGCGGCACCTCGCGCTGACCAGCCTCGACGACGCCGCGCTCGAACGCGAGATCACCCACAGCCGGGACCTGCTGCGCGAGATCACCGGCCGCTCGGTGGCCGGGTTCTGCTACCCCTACGGCGCCGTGGACACCCGGGTCGCCGACGCCGTGCGGGCCGCCGGCTACTCCTACGCCTGCGCCGTCAAGCCCGGCTCGCTGACCGGCCGTTACGCGCTGCCCAGGATCCACATGGGCGAGTCCGACGGGCCGCTGCGGATGCGCCTCAAGCGGCGGCTGCACCCGCTGCGCCGCCGCGGCGTCCGGCTCGAGGCACCGCCGGCCGGAGTGGTGGCCCGTTGAAGCGCGCGCTGCACGTCATCACCGGGCTCGGCGTCGGCGGCGCCGAGCGCCAGCTGCGGTCCCTGCTGCGCCGGCTGCCACTCGCCTGCGACGTGGTCACCCTCACCAACGCCGGCCCCGTCGCGGCCGAACTGCGGGCCGACGGGGTCGCCGTCACCGACCTCGGGATGCGCGGCAACCGCGACGTCGGCGCGCTGCCCAGGCTGGTGCGGCTCATCAGGGGCGGCGACTACGACCTGGTCCACACCCACCTCTACCGGGCCTGCGTCTACGGCCGGCTCGCCGCGCGGCTGGCCGGCGTGCGGACCGTGGTCGCCACCGAGCACTCGCTCGGCGCCCACCGCATCGAGGGCCGGCCGCTGACGCCCGCCACCCGCGCCCTCTACCTGGCCGGCGAGCGGCTCGGCGCGGCCACGGTCGCGGTCTCCGGCACGGTCGCCGGCCGGCTGCGGGACTGGGGCGTGCCGGCGAACCGGATCCACGTCGTGCCCAACGGCATCGAGCCGGCCACTTTCGCCTTCGACGAGGAGGCGCGGGCGGCGGTCCGGGCCAGGCTCGGGCTGCCGGAGGGCGCCGTGGTGGTGGGCGGGGTCGGCCGCCTGGTGCCGGAGAAACGCTTCGACGTGCTGCTGCGGGCCGTCGCGGAGCTGCCGGAGCACGTCTGGCTGGTGCTGGCGGGCGCCGGCCCAGAACGGGCGGGGCTGCGCCGGCTCACGGCGCGGCTGGGCATGACGGGCCGGGTGGCGCTGGTCGGCGAGTGGCCCGACATGCCGGGGCTGCTGTCGGCCTTCGACCTGTTCGTCTCGCCGTCCACCGAGGAGACGTTCGGCCTCGCGGTGCTGGAGGCGCTGGCCGCCGGGCTGCCGGTGCTGCACGTCAGCTGCCCGGCGGTGGACGAACTGCCGCGCCAGGAGGCGCCGGGCGCGCGACGCGTCGAGGCCACCGTGCCCGACCTGGCCAGGGCGCTCCGCGCCGAGCTGGCGCTCGGTGTGCGGCGGCTGCCGGTGCCCGAGGTGGTGCGGCGCTACGACATCGACCGGGCCGTGGCGCAGCTGATGACCGTCTACGAGGAGGTGCGTCGCTGATGCGACGGGTCCTGGCCCGCTGGTGGCCGTTCGCCCTTCCGGTGCTGCTCGGCGCGCTGCTCGGCGCGGGGTACGCGCTGCTGGCCGAGCGCGAGTACGCGGCCAGCGGCTACGTGGTGGTGCGGGCGGCGGGGGAGGCCGATCCGGCGGCGGCGGTGGGCCTCGCCCAGTCGTACGGGCGGATGGCGACCAGCGAGGCGGTGCTGGACGCGGCCCGGGAGGAGGCCGGCGGCTCGGCGGCCGAACTGCGCGGCCGGGTGCGGGCGGCGACGTCGCCGGACGCGCCGGTGATCGAGATCACCGGACGCGCGCCGGGTGCCGAGGCGGCGGCGCGGGCCGCCAACGCGGTGGCGCGTGCCCTGATCGGCTACGCGGCGGAGGCGGAGCCCGAGACGGCGGCCGAACTGGTCGAGCTGATGCCGGCCCGCGCGCCGGCCACGCCGGTCTCCCCCGCGCCGCTGCTCTCCCTGGCCGTGGGCACGTGCGCGGGCGCCCTCCTCGGCACCGTCATCCAGCTGGCCCGGGCCCCGGCCGCCGGCCGTCCTGCCTCGGCCGGCGAACCGGTTCCGACGGAGGAGCCGGGTCGGGGCGGTGAGTCCGTGCCGGTTGGGAGGGCCGTTCCGGCTGGTGCGTCCGAGGCGGCGGGCACGCTGCCTCGGACCGAGGCACCACCGGCCCAGGCCGCCCCGCCAGCCGAGGAGTCCGATCCGGTCGAGGAGCGCGCATCGGCCGCGGGCACCGTTCCGGCTGAGGTGCCGTCGGCGCAGGTGTTCCTGCCGGTCTGCGTGTTCGAGCCGGTCGGTGAGTGCTCGTCGGCGGTGGAGCCGCCTCCGTCGGCCGAGGATCCCGTGCCGGCCGCCCGCCTTGCGGGCGAGGCCGACACGCCTGTGGGCGGCGCCGCCCCACTGACGGAGAAGAACAACCCCGCACCGGCCCTACCCAGCGGCTAGCGGCCGCGCTCCGCGCCGCCGTTGACGGCGACGACCTGGGCCGTCACATGGCCGGCCGCGTGCGAGGCGAGCCAGTGCAGCGTCTCCGCCACGTCGCCCGGCTCGCCGGCCCGGCCGTTGGCCGTCTCGGCGATCAGCGCCCGGCGCCGCTCCTCGGGGATGCTCGGGCCGAAGAACTCGGTGTCGTCGATGAAGCCCGGCGCCACCACGTTCACCGTCACCCCCCGCGGGCCGAGCTCGCGGGCCAGCGCGAACGCGTAGGGGTGCAGCGCCGCCTTGCTCGCGCCGTAGCCGCTGGAGCCCGAGCCCCGGTGGGCGGCGATGGAGCTGAGGAAGAGCAGCCGGCCGCCGGGCGAGGCGAGCCGGTCCTTGAGCGCCTCGGTGAGCAGCACCGCCGTCAGCGTGTTGGTGCGGAAGTTCACGGCCCACTGGTGCGCCGTCGCGGCGAGCGGCTCCACGTCGGCCGGCGGCCCGGGTTCGAGGTTGCCGTTGCCGCCGGCGTTGTGCACCAGCACGTCCACCGTGCCGAAGCGGTCACCGATCTCGGCCGCGACCCGCGCCACCTGGGCCGGCTCGGTCAGGTCGGCGGAGAGCGGCACCGCGTCCGGCAGTTCGGCCGCCGCCCGGTCCAGGACCTCCCGACGCCGGCCGATCAGTACCGTCGTGTCACCGTCCCGCGCGAAGGCGCGCGCCGTCGCGAGGCCGATTCCCGTGCCGCCCCCGCTGATCACCACTGTGCGTCCTGCCATGGCGCTGACCGTATCGCCTCGCGCCTCACCGTGGGGCCTGCCACGTCACCGCGGTGCCCGCACCGTCGGGGCCCGGGCCGAGGGTGACCGAACCGCCGAGGGACTCGGCGCGCCGCGTGAGGTTGCGCAGCCCGCTGCTGCGCCGCCGCCCGGCCGGCAGCCCCCGGCCGTCGTCGGCGACGGTCAGCCGCACCGCGTCCCGCCCGTCAGGCAGCCGGGCCGTGACGTCGACCACCACGTCGACGCGGCCGGCGTCCGCGTGCCTGGCGGCGTTGGACAGGGCCTCGCGCAGCGCCGCGATCAGGTGGCGCGCCGTCTCCTCGCCGACGAGCGCGTCGACGGGCCCGGTGAACGTCACGGACGGCGGGAAGCCGAGGATGGCGGCGGCCGTGCCGGTCTCGCGCAGCACGCGGGTGCGCAGGGCCGCCGGCGCCTCCTCGGGCGGCTGCTGGAGGGCGAAGATCGTGGTGCGGATCTCCTGGACGGTGGCGTCGAGTTCGTCGGTGGCGCGGTCGATGCGCCGGGCGACCTCCTCACGGTCACCGGCCCGCCGGGCGCCCTCGAGCCCCATGCCGACCGCGAACAGCCGCTGGATGACGAGGTCGTGCAGGTCGCGCGCGATCCGGTCGCGGTCCTCCAGAACGGCCAGCTGCTCGCGGTCCCGGCGCGCCCGCGCCAGCAGCAGGGCGAGCGCGGCCTGCTGGGCGAACTGGGTGGCCAGGGCGCGTTCCGGCACCGAGTAGGCGGGGGCCCCCGGGGCGCGGGAGATGACCAGCGCGCCCAGCGTGGTGCCGTCGCTGGCCAGCGGCAGCAACATGGTGGGGCCCTGCCGGTCGGCGAGGGCGGCGATCAGCGGGAGCTCCGCGGGCGCTGGCTCCTCCAGGACGACGGGCTCGCCGCCCAGCGCCCGCCGCAGCGCCGGCGCGTCGGCGGGGACGGTGGTGCCGATCACGCCGCCCGCGGCCTCGCCGCTCGCGGCCACCGCCTCGATGTCGCGTGAGTCGTCGGCCGCCGGCACGAGGACGACGCCGGTGGCGGCGCCGGCCAGCCGCAGGGCCTGCTCGGCGACGACGGCCAGCGCGTTGTCCTCGTCGGCGGAGAGCAGCGAGGCGGTGAGCTCCAGGCTGCCGTCCATCCAGCGGGCCTGCTGCCGGACGGCCTCGTGGAGGCGGGCGTTGCCGAGGGCCGCGCCCGCCTCGGTGGCCAGCACCCGCAGCAGCTGCCGGTCCTCGGCGGTGAAGCCGTCGGCGGTGGCGCCGCGCTTGCCGGCCACCTGGAGCAGGCCGTAGGTGGCGCCGTGGACCGGCACCGGGACGGAGAGCGGCGGGGCCGGGCCGCCGTTCAGCAGGGCGTCGACCAGGGGTTCGGTGCGGCCGGCCGGGTCGTCTGGCGCGGTCGCGCCGTGCGTGACCAGGCGGCCGACGGCGCCGCCCACCTCGTCGAGGACGGCCAGGGCGGCGTAGCGGGCGTCCGCCAGCTCGGCCGCGGCCCGCACGATCCGGTCCGGCACGGCCTGGGGCGCGATGTCGCCGCCGATGGCCTCCACGGCCCGCAGCAGGCGGGGCAGCTCCCGCATGAGCCGAGGATAGTTACTCCCGAACCAGGGCGAAACTCGTGTCCAGGGCGCCCGCCGGGCCCGGCCGGGTGGCGGCCTCCCGCTCCAGCATCCGCCGGAACGGGCCGTCGACCGACGCCAGCTCGGCGTGCGGACCGCGCTGCACCACCCGGCCGCCGTCCAGCACGAGCACCTCGTCCACGCCGTCGAGGCCGGCGAGCCGGTGCGTGATGAGGACGGTGGTGCGGCCCTCGGTGGCGGTGAGCAGGTCGGTGGTGAGCGCGTCGGCGGTGGGCAGGTCGAGGTGCTCGGCCGGCTCGTCGAGCACCAGCACCGGGAAGTCGGCGAGCAGCGCCCTGGCCAACGCGAGGCGCTGCCGCTGGCCGCCGGAGAGCCGGGCGCCGAACTCCCCCACCAGGGTGTCGAGGCCGTCCGGCAGCTCGGCGTCGACCCAGTCGAGCAGCCGGGCGGCGGCGAGCGCGTCGCGCAGCACGCGGTCGTCCGCGTCGGGGCGGGCGAGACGCAGGTTCTCCCGCAGGGTGCTGTCGAAGATGTGCGCGTCCTGGGCGCACAGGCCGACCAGGCGGCGGACGTCGTCGCCGGCCAGCGTCGTGGCGTCGTCCCGGCCGAGGGTGTAGGCGCCGGCGGTCGGGTCGAGGAGGCGCAGCAGGCAGTGGGCGAGGGTCGTCTTGCCGGCACCCGAGGGGCCGACGACGGCGATCCGGCGCCCGGGGGTCAGCTCCAGGTCGACGTCGCGCAGCGCGGGCTCGGCCGCGCCCGGGTGGCGGGCGGTCAGCCCACGCAGCCGCAGCGGGAAGGGGCCCTCCGGCGCGGGCGCTGGCTCGGCCGGCTCCCGCACCGGGTCCTGCGCCTCGGTGATCTCACGGATCCGCTCGGCGGCCCGGCGCGCCCGCTGCCGCTGCTGGGCGGCGCCCGGCAGACCGGCGACGGCCTCGAAGGCGGCCAGCGGAACCAGGACGGCGGAGGCCAGCCAGACGCCGTCCGCCACGGTGGGCACGGCCAGCGCGGCGGCCGCAGTGACGGTCAGGCCCGTGAACAGGGTGGTGAGCCCGGCGCCCAACGCGGTGACGGCGGCGGAACGGGCCGCGAGAGCGGTGAGTTCGCGGTCGGCCGCGCGCAGCGCCGCCTGGCGGGCGGGCAGCGCGCCGGCCACGGTCAGCTCGGCGGCGCCGGTGAGCAGGTCGACGGTCTGGGTGGCGAGCTCGCCCCTGGCCGGCGCCAGCCGCCGCTCGGCGCGCCGCGCGAGGGCGGCGGCCAGGGCGGTGACGCCGAGCCCGGCGGCCAGCAGCCCGACGGCCAGGGCGACGCCGGCCGCGGGCGACAGCCAGGCGGTGAACGCGACGGCGCCGAGGCCGACGGTGACGGCGGCGGCGACCGGCAGCAGCCAGCGCAGGAAGTAGTCCTGGAGCGCGTCGACGTCGGCGACCAGCCGGGAGAGCAGGTCGCCGCGCCTGGCCGGACCGAGCCCGGCGGGCGCGAGCCGTTCGAGACGCCGGTAGACGGTCACCCGCAGCTCGGCGAGGATCCGCAGCACCGCGTCGTGGCTGAGCAGCCGCTCGGCGTACCGGAAGACCGCCCGCCCGATGCCGAAGGCGCGGGTGGCGGTGACGGCGACCATCAGATAGAGCACCGGCGGCTGCTCCCAGGCCCGCGAGATCAGCCAGCCGGACGTGGCCATCAACCCGACGGCACTCCCCAACGCGAGCGCCCCGAGAAACATGGCCAGCGCCAGCCGACCCCCCTGCGGTTTCGCGGTGGCCCGCACCCAGGCCAACACGGGCGCCGGGGGCGCCGCGTCAGCGCCCTCGCCTGACGGCGCGTCCGCCCGCTGCGCGGGCAGCGAAGCGGCGCCGCCGGCGCCGGGCCCGCCGGCCGGGGGGCCATCGATTGTGTCGGCGAGCGGCGTCTGGCCGGCGCGCCGCGCCGGCACCGCGTCGGCGTCTTCGGCGCCCTCGCGCGAGCCATGGCCGGCCCGGTCGGTCGTGCCGCCTGCGTCCGCCCGCTGCGCGGGCAGCGGAGCGGCACCATCGTCGCCAGCCTGGCCGGCGGCGAGGTCATGGGGCGTGGCGTCGAGCGGACCGACGTCACTCGACACACGCGGTGTCTCGCCGGCGCGCCGTGCCGGCACCACGTCCGCCCGCTGCGCGGGCGGCTGGCAGGCGCCACCCGGCGCCCCCGCGCCGAGCGTCGGCTGACGCAAGCCTTCGGCCAGTTCGCCGGCCCCGCCGGCCCCGCCGGCCGCAGGCCGGTTGTCGGCGGCCGTCGCCGCCAGGGCGGCGGCACCGGCGCTGCCCGCCGCGCCCGCGACGGCTGCGCCGCCGGGCGCTGGCTCGGCCGCCGGCAGGCAACCGGCCGGCCAGGCGCTTGGTTCCACGTGAAACACTCGATCGGCCGCGGCGAGCAGCGCCTCGCGGTGGGTGACCAGGAGCGCCGTGCGGCCCTCCGTCAGGCGCCGCACCGCGGCGACGACCGCCGCCTCCGTCTCGCCGTCCAGCGCTGCCGTCGGCTCGTCGAGCAGCAGGATCGGCCGGTCGGCGAGGAAGGCCCTGGCCAGCGCGACCCGCTGCCGCTGGCCGGCCGAGAGGCCGGCCCCGCCCTCGCCGAGCCGCCGGCCCGGGTCGAGGTCGCCGGCCGCCGCGTCCCGCAGCGCCGCCGCCACCGCCGCGTCGTCCGCCTCCGGCCGGGCCAGCCGCACGTTCTCCGCGATCGTGCCGGCGAACAGCCGCGGCTGCTGTGGCACCCACGCGATCCGCCGGTGCCACTCGGCCAGGTCGAGCGTGGTCAGGTCCAGGCCGCCGACCAGGACCCGCCCCTCCGCCGGCGTCACGAACCCGAGCACGGCCGCCAGCAGCGAGGACTTGCCGCCGCCCGAGGGGCCGGTCAGGGCCACCGTCTCGCCGGGGGAGACCACCAGGCTGGTGGGGGCGAGCGCGTCCACCGTCCGACCCGGGTACCGCACCGCCAGGCCGTCCACGGCGATCTCGACCGCCGCCTCCCCCGGCACCGGCTCGCGGCCACGCGCCGGCGGCTCGGTCTCCAGCACCGCGAAGACCTCCTCGGCCGCCGAGAGGCCCTCCTGCGCCGCGTGGAACTGGGTGCCCACCTGGCGCAGCGGCAGATACGCCTCCGGAGCGAGGATCAGCACCACAAGACCGGTGTAGAGGTCGAGCTCGCCGTGCACCAGCCGCATGCCGATGCTCACCGCGACCAGCGCCACCGAGATGGTGGCCAGCAGCTCCAGCGCGAACGAGGACAGGAACGCGATCCGCAGCGAGCGCAGCGTGCCGCGTCGGTAGTCGGCGGTGATGGCGCGGATGTTCTCGGCCTGGGCCTTGGCCCGCCCGAAGACCTTGAGCGTGCCGAGGCCCGCCACCACGTCGAGGAAGTGGCCCGAGAGTCGGGTCAGCTGTCGCCACTGCCGATCCATGTGGGCCTGCGTCGCCCAGCCGATCAACACCATGAAGAGCGGGATCAGCGGCAGCGTGCCGGCGATGGTGGCCGCCGAGATCCAGTCGTCGGTCACGATCCTGGCCAGCACCGCGACCGGGACCACGACCGCGAGTCCCAGCTGCGGCAGATAGCGGGCGAAGTAGCCGTCCAGCGCGTCGATCCCGCGGGTGGCGAGCGTCGTCAGCTCGCCCGTGGTGCGGCCCGCGAGCCAGCCGGGGCCGAGCGCCGCCGCGTGCTGGAGCAGGCGGGTCCGCAGCTCCGACTTCACGGCCGCGCTGGCCCGGTGCGCGGCGAGCTCGGTGAGGTAGCTCACCAGCGCTCGTCCGAGCGCCGTGGCCGCGAGCAGCAGCAGGGGGGTGCGCAGCTCGGTGACGTCGAGCCCGTCCACGAAGGCGTCGGTGACGATGCCGGCGATCAGCACCGCCTGCCCGATCACCAGGAGCGCTCCCGCCAGGCCGAGCGCCACCGAGGCGGCCAGGAAGCTCCGGGTGGCCCGGGCGTGGCGCAGCAGGCGGGGATCGATCGGTCTCATGGTCGTGTGGCTCTCAGGAGGCGAGGTGCTGGGTGCCTATGCGCTTGCGGAACACCCAGTAGGTCCAGCCCTGGTAGACCAGCACCACCGGGGTGGCCAGGACCGCGCACCAGGTCATGATGCGCAGGGTATAGGGGGCCGACGAGGCGTTCTCGACCGTGAGGCTCCAGCCGGCGTCGAGCGAGGAGGGCATCACGTTCGGGAAGAGCGCGAGGAAGAGCGCGGTGAATGCCGCCACGACGAGCAGTCCCGAGCAGACGAACGCCCACCCCTCCCGGCCCGCCGCGTTGGCCAGCAGCGCGGCGACCAGCGCCGCGGCCACGACCACCAGCGCCGCCAGGCTGCGGCCGTTGCCGCTGTCGGCCTGGGTCCACAGCAGGAAGACGGCGGCCAGCGCGCCGGTTGCCAGGCCGAGGAGGCCGGCGGCGCGGCGGGCCCTGGTCCTGATGTCCCCCACCGTCTTGAGCGCCGTGAACACGGCGCCGTGGAAGGTGAAGAGCACCACGGTCAGCACGCCGCCCAGCAGCGCGTAGGGGCTGAGCAGGTCCAGGAGGCCGCCGACGTACTCGAAGTCGGCGTCGATCGGCACCCCGCGCACGATGTTGGCGAAGGCCACGCCCCAGAGGAACGCGACCGTCAGGGACGTCACGAAGATCGCCCGCTCCCAGTTGCGCTGCCAGGACTCCTCGGGCCGCTTGTGCCGGTACTCGAAGGCCACGCCGCGCACGATCAGGCAGACGAGGATGGCCAGCAGCGGCAGGTAGAAGCCGGAGAAGAGGGTGGCGTACCACTCGGGGAAGGCCGCGAACGTGGCGCCGCCGGCGGAGATCAGCCAGACCTCGTTGCCGTCCCAGACCGGGCCTATGGTGTTGATCAGCACCCGCCGCTCGGCGCGGTTCCGGGCCAGGGTGCCGGTGAGGATGCCGACGCCGAAGTCGAAGCCTTCGAGGAAGAAGTAGCCGACCCACAGCACGGCGATGATGACGAACCAGAGTTCGGGAAGACTCATCGGGCCAACTCCTCAGTACGAGAACGCCATGGGGCGGTCGGCGGCGGGGTCGTCCCCGCCGATCCTGCTGGGGGGATTGAGGTCGGACTCGGTGAGCTCGGGCGGCCCCGCCTTGGCGTACTTGACCATCAGCCGCACCTCGATCACCGCGAGCACCGCGTAGAGGGTGGTGAAGACCAGCAGCGAGATGAGCACCTCGACCTGGGAGACCCCGGGCGAGACCGCCGCCTCCGTCTTCAGCAGTCCGTAGACCACCCACGGTTGTCGGCCCGTCTCGGTGAAGATCCAGCCCCAGGCGTTGGCTATCAGCGGGAAGAGCATGGTGAGCAGCGCGAGCCGCCAGTACCAGCGGGTCAGCAGGTGGGGGAGCTCACGCTTCCTGGTGAGCGCGAGCCGCGGCCGTTCGTCCTCGCCGGTGCGGAGGCTCTCGTCGAGCCACAGGCGCCGGCGGGTGAGCCAGAGTCCGGCCGCGCCGAGCGTGGCGGAGGCCATGCCGAAGCCGATCATCCAGCGGAAGCTCCAGTAGGCCAGCGGGATGTTGGGCCGGTAGTCGCCGGGCCCGTACTGCTCCTGGAGCGCCTCGTTGGTGTCGTTGATGCCGGGCACCGGGTCGGAGAAGTTGTCGTGGGCGAGGAAGGAGAGCAGCCCCGGCACCTCGAACGCCACCACGTTGTGGCCCTTGTCCACGTCGCCGATGGCGAAGATAGAGAACGGCGCGGGCGCCTCGGTGTCCCACAGGGCCTCGGCCGAGGCCATCTTCATCGGCTGCTGCTCGTACATGATCTTGCCGAGCCGGTCGCCCGAGACGGCGGTCAGCAGACCGGCGACCACCATGGTGATCAGCCCCACCCGCAGCGAGGTGCGCATCACGGCGGTGTGCCGGCGGCGCATCAGGTGGTAGGCGGCTATGCCGACCATGAACGCGCCGCCGGTGAGGAAGGCGGCCGTGATGGTGTGCGCGAACTGGGCCACGGCGGTGTTCTGGGTCAGCACGTGCCAGAAGTCGGTGAGCTCGGCCCGGCCCGACTCCTCGTTGATGCGGTAGCCGACGGGGTGCTGCATCCAGGAGTTGGCGGCCAGGATGAAGTAGGCCGAGATCACGGTGCCCACCGCCACGGTCCATATGGTGGCCAGGTGCAGCTTGGGCGGCAGCTTGTCCCAGCCGAAGATCCACAGGCCGATGAAGGTGGACTCGAAGAAGAAGGCGATCAGCGCCTCGAAGGCGAGCGGCGCGCCGAAGACGTCTCCGACGAAGCGGGAGTAGTCCGACCAGTTCATGCCGAACTGGAACTCCTGCACGATGCCGGTGACCACGCCCATCGCGATGTTGATCAGGAAGAGCTTGCCCCAGAACTTGGTGGCCCTGAGGTACTTCTCGTTCCTGGTGCGCACCCAGGCGGTCTGCAGCCCGGCGGTGAGGGAGGCCAGGGAGATGGTGAGGGGGACGAAGAGGAAGTGGTAGACGGTGGTGATGCCGAACTGCCACCGCGCCAGCGTCTCCGGTGCGAGAGCGAGATCCACGGTTCTTTCTCCTCCGCGATGCGCGTGGCGCCTGCCGCGCGCGGGCCGAGCTCCAGGGCCGGGCGACCAGTACTCCCGACCTTGTGAACGTATTCACATTCACAAGCCATTATGGAACACGCGCCCGACCGCCCTGCGGCCGGGGTCCCCAAACCGGAATCAGTCCGGCACGCGCCCGCTGTGGAAGGCCGCTGTCGTGCGCAGCAGCAGGTCGTTCGCCGCCCGCTCGCCGATCGTCACGCGGGCTCCCTCGCCGGCGAACGGGCGTACCGTGATGCCCACCCCCTCGCAGGCCGCCGCGAACTCCGCCGTCGCCTCGCCGAGGCGCAGCCACACGAAGTTCGCCTGCGAAGGCGGCACCGTCCAGCCCTGCGCCGCCAGCTCGGCCGTCACCCGCTCCCGCTCGCCGACCAGCGCGTCCACCCGCTCCAGCAGCGCCGCCTCGCTCCGCAGCGAGGCGATCGCCGCGTCCTGCGCGATCTGGCTCACCCCGAACGGCACGGCCGTCTTCCGCAGCGCCGCCGCCACCGGCTCGTGCGCCACGGCGAAGCCCACCCGCAGCCCGGCCAGGCCGTACGCCTTGGAGAAGGTCCGCAGCACGCAGACGTTCGGCCGGTCCCGGTACAGCTCGATCCCATCCGGCACGGCCGGGTCCCGCACGAACTCCCGGTACGCCTCGTCGAGCACCACCAGCACGCCGCTCGGCACCCGGTCGAGGAAGCGCGTCAGCGCCGCCCGGGAGAGCGCCGTGCCCGTGGGGTTGTTGGGCGTGCAGACGAAGACAAGACGGGTCCGCTCGGTGATCGCGTCGGCCATCGCGTCCAGGTCGTGCTCCTCGCCCGCCGTCAGCGGGACCCGGACCGACGTCGCCCCCGAGATCTGGGTGATGATCGGGTACGCCTCGAAGGACCGCCACGCGTAGACGACCTCGTCGCCCGGGCCCGCCGTCGCCTGCAGCAGCTGCTGGGCCACCCCCACCGAGCCGGTGCCGGTGGCCAGGTGCGACACCGGCACGTCGAACCGCTCGGCCAGCTCGGCCAGCAGCGCCGAGCACGTCATGTCCGGGTAGCGGTTGAGCGAGCCGGCCGCGGCCACGGCGGTCTCGAGCACCCCGGGCAGCGGCGGGTACGGGTTCTCGTTCGAGGACAGCTTGAACGAGACCGAGCCCTGTCCCGCCGCGCGGCCCGGCACATAGGCCGGGATGCCGTCCAGCGCCGGGCGCAGCCGCGGTCCTGCGGGCCGGGAGGCGGCGGGGTCCTGAGAAGATGCGGTCGTCACGCTTCCCACCCTATGAGGCCCCTCGATCTTTTGAGGAGACCCCTCGAAAGGGGGATCCCGGGGGCCCAGGCGCGCTCGGCGTCGGATTCGCGCCCGTGGCGAGCGCCCTGGCGCGCCCTCCCCGTGAGGGTGATGCGGGGCCTGTTGAATTTCCCGCTCGCGCCGGTGAACGCGCCCCCTCGCACCCGGTAAAGGCGTCCTCGGGCGGCCCGATGGCCTGGCTAACGAAGGCTCATATCCCTTTCGTCCTTGCTGAATCGTGCCGTCGTGCGGCTCGCTGCGACCAGCGGCACCCACCCCGGCCCGGGCCTAACATCAGGTCGCCATGACAGCAGCGAAGCATCAGGTGAGCCGGTCATCCGGTCGCCGGACAAGCAGGCGGGCCGGCATCCGAGAGGTCGCCGCGGCCGCCGGTGTCTCGATCACGACTGTCTCCGACGCGCTCAACGGGAAGGGTCGACTCCCCGAGGTCACCCGCCGCCACGTGCGCACCGTGGCCGACCGCCTCGGCTACCGGCCGTCAGCCGCCGCCCGCACCCTGCGCACCGGGAAGTCGGGGCTGATCGGGCTCACGGTCACCACCTACGGCGAAGAACCGTTCACCTTCACCGAGTTCGCCTACTTCGCCGAGATGGTCAGGGCCGCCACCTCGGCCGCGCTCGCCCGGGGCTACGCGCTGGTCATCCTGCCCGCCGCCTCCCAGCACCGCGACTTCGACGTCTGGTCCAACGTCGCGCTCGACGGCACCGTGGTCATCGACCCCTCCGACCACGACCCGGTGGTCAGCGAGCTGGTCAGGCAGGGCATCCCGGTGGTCTCCGACGGCCGGCCCGGCGGCAGCCTGCCCGTCACCGCCTGGGTGGACAACGACCACGAGGCCGCCGTCACCGACCTGCTCGACCACCTCGCCGCCGCCGGCGCCCGCCGGATCGGCCTGCTCACGGGGACCAGCACCGACACCTACACACGGCTCTCCACCACCGCCTACCTCAACTGGTGCGAGCGCAACGGCCAGGACCCGGTCTACGAGGCGTACCCCGCGCACGACCCCTGCGCGGGCGCCGTCGCCGCCGACCGGCTGCTGGCCCGCGCCGACCGGCCGGACGCGGTCTACGGCCTCTTCGACCCCAACGGCACCGACCTGCTGGCCGCCGCCCGCCGCTACGGCCTGGGCGTCCCCGACGACCTGTTGATCATCTGCTGCAGCGAGTCGAGCGTCTACGCCAGCACCGAGCCGCCCGTCACCACCCTCTCGCTCAAGCCGGGCCGCATCGGCACCACCGTGATCCAACTGCTCATCGACGCCATCGAGAGCGCCGCCGGGCGCGCCCCCGCCGCCGCGCCCGCGCCCGAGGCGGTCCACCGTGTGATGCCGACCGAGCTGATCGTGCGCACCTCGTCCCAACGCCCGGCCGCCCGGCGGGTGCCCGCGCCGGCGCCGTCCGCCACCGCGTCCCCCTCGCCCGCGCGCCCGCCCCGGCGTCAGCTCCAGGTCCCGGGCGACCGCGTGGGCGCCGTCAGGGTGACGGCCCCTCGCACACCCCCTGCCGCTGACCAGTAGATTCCGATAGACAGGTGTGTCACAACTGGGGGCCCGGATTCCTATGATGGGCGAACGGCACCGGGACCTGGCCCGCCAGGCAGGCCCTGCAGGCGGTGAAGACGGCGCGTAGTGGTGGAGGGGTCGATGACTCAGGGGGCCGGCCAGGCACCGGAGGAGTGGCACGGCGTGGACCAGCCCGCGGACCCGGGTCGCGTGGGTGGTCCGGAGGATGATCTCTACACGCCCACGGAGCCGGACCTCCCCGTGATCGAGGGGGCGGGTCCGCTCTACGTGGTCGGTGACGTCCACGGCTACCTCGACGAGTTGCGCGCCGCGTTGCGCGAGGCCGGCCTGACGGACGCCTCGGACAACTGGGCCGCGGGCAACGCCCGGCTGTGGTTCCTCGGCGACTTCACCGACCGCGGCCCCGACGGCGTGGGCGTGCTCGACCTGGTGATGCGGCTCTCCGCCGAGGCCGCGGCGGCAGGCGGCTACTGCAAGGCCCTGCTCGGCAACCACGAGCTGCTGCTGATCGGTGCCAGCCGGTTCGGCGACACCCCCGTCGAGTCGGCTGCCGGCACCGCCTCGTTCCAGGCCGCCTGGCTGCTGAACGGCGGTCAGCGCACCGACATGGAGCGGCTGCAGGACCACCACGTCCAGTGGATGTCCAGGCTCGACTCGATGGCCCTGGCCGACGGTCACCTGCTGCTCCACTCGGACACCACGGCCTATCTCGACTACGGCGGCACCGTCGACGACGTCAACGACGCGATCTGGCAGGCGCTCCAGCGCAACAGCGTGGAGGAGACCTGGGAGCTGTTCCGCAAGTTCACCAAGCGGTTCGCCTTTCGCGACGAGGACGGGCCGCAGGCGGTGCGGGAGTTGCTCGACACCTATGGCGGCAAGCGGGTGGTGCACGGCCACAGCCCCATCCCGTACCTGACGGGCGAGGGACTCGGGGGCGCGGACGCCGAGTCGGAGGGCGCGGAGGGTGAGGAAAGCACGCCGGGCGTGCGCGGTCCGCACGTGTACGCCGATTCGCTCGCCATCGCCATGGACGGCGGAGTGACCATGGCCGGAAAGCTGCTGGTCGCAAGGCTGCCGTTGCCCGAGTAACCGGCGGGGACTGTTTCCCCCGGCTTCACCGAGCGTTGTCCCGCGTGTTCGGCCGCGTGGCCGGGCAGAGGAGAGCTGTCGGGGTGGGCGGCGCGATTGTCTTGGCGAATTCCGGAATTCCCTGTCACAGAGGCCGGATGCGCTCTACCATCGGGGTCCGCTCACCAGCTTGCTGCCCATGAGGCCCTGGGGACGCATATGAACAGCGCTGACGGATTGTCACCGGAGGATCAGGCCGATTTCGAGCGGATCCTCGACGAGGCGCTGCGGACTGCCCGTCTGGCGGCCGGCGGTGACCGTTTCGAGGTCGACCGGGTGCGGTCGCTCGCGATGGACGCGCTGCCGGAGATCGCCTCGGCCGCCGAGGAGGAGCACCGCCGACTGGTCGCGCTGCGCCGGTCGTCGGGAGTGCCCGGCGGGGGCGGCCCGGGTCCGAGACCGTCGTCCCCCGGCGGGGAGGAACGTTCCGCCGGGGTCGGTCTGGTGGCCGTCGTCACCACGCTGGTGCCGGTGCTGTCCGCGATCGCCGCCGTGGTCTTCCTGCTGCTCGGCTACGCGCTGCGGCTCGCGGAGCCCGAGCCGGGCATCGCCGAGCGGATGCGCGCGGTGGGCTGGGTGTTCGCGACGGTGGCGGGGTTCGGGCTGCTGGTGGCGCTCGGCGGCCTCGTGGTCGCCGCGGCGCGGAACGGCGCGTCCACCGCGATCCGGGCCTCGGCGCCGGCCGAGGAGCTGGCGCGGGCGCGCGAGGAGTGGCGGCGCGCGTTGCACGACGGGGGCGTGGTGCCGTTCGTGCGCGCTGCCGCCGGTCAGCACCACCCGCAGGGGCGCACGCCGCGCCTGCGGTTCTCCAGCCCGCGCTTCTCGAGCCCCGACTTCTCCAGCTCGACCGGCGCCGCGCCGCGGCCGCGGCCGCGCTACGGCCACCCGCGGTTCTCCGGGCCCGAGTTCGGCAGCCCGGCGTTCACCAGCCCGGCGGAGGGCGAGGACGAGCTCACCGATCCGCGGTTCGCGAGCCCGGAGTTCTCCGGCCCGGACTTCGGCAGCCCCGACTTCACGAGCCCGGCCGCGGGCGAGGACGACGAGTCCCGCGAACGGCGCTATGACAGCCCGGACTTCTCCAGTCCCCAGTTCTCCGGCCCCGAGTTCTCGGGCTCCGGTTTCGAGGGTCCTGGCTTCGCGGGTCCTGGCTTCTCCGGGCCGGCCGGGCGGGACGAGGATCCCTCCGCCCGGCCCGGTCGCACCCGTCCCGACCGCGGTGGGCCCAGGGACCCCGACTAGGGTCCGGCCCCCGCGGCGGCGGCCTCAGGACAGGAAGCCCTCGATCACCCGGGCCACGCCGTCCTGGTCGTTGGAGAGCGTGTGGTGCGGCGTCGCGGCCAGCACCGCCGGGTGGGCGTTGGCCATGGCGTACGCGGTGCCCGCCCAGCCGAGCATGGCCAGGTCGTTGGGCATGTCACCGAAGGCCACCACCTCGGTCGGGTCGACGCCCAGCTCGCGGCAGCGGCCCGCGAGCGTGCTGGCCTTGCTGACGCCTGGGCCGCTGATCTCCAACAGCGCGTTCGGGTTGGAGCGAGTGAACTCGCCGTGTTCGCCGGCCACCGCGCGGCCGAGCGCCAGGAACTCGTCCGGGTCGAGGTCGCCGTGGTGGGCGAGCAGCTTCAGCACCGGTTGGCCGCCGAACGCCGGGTCGTCGGCGAGCAGCGACTCGGCGGGCGCCACCCGGGACGCGGGGTCGGTGACCATCGGCGCGTAGCCGGGCTCGTGGTGGAAGCCGCCGGCGCGCTCCACGGCGAACGCCACCCCGGGCGTGGTGGCGCGCAGGGCCCGCACGATGGCGAGGGCGTTGTCGAGCGGCAGCGGGCGCGTCGCGACGAGTTCGCCGCCGCGGCGCAGGTCGACGACGGCCGCGCCGTTGCCGCAGATGGCCAGGCCGTGCGCCGGCACGTGGTCGCGGACGGGGCCCATCCAGCGGGCGGGCCGGCCGGTGACGAAGAGGACGTGGATGCCGGCGGCCTCGGCGGCGGCCAACGCGGCGACGGTGCGGGGCGAGACGGTCTTGTCCTCGCGCAGCAGCGTGCCGTCGAGGTCGGTGGCGATCAGCCGGGGGCGGAGTCCCGCCGGTATCCGGGGGATCGTGGGCGCGGGGCCCTGGGCGTGGCGGAGGGCGGGCGAGGGCGCGGGGGAGGGTGTGGGCACAGTCCATCAGCATATGCAGGCACATTCGTGCGACGGCTCACTCGGATGTGAGACGCTCCGGCCGCGCCCGGAACCTGTCGGGAAGCGGCGCAAGGCTGGCGTGAAAGGGCCTACGCTTGCTGCTCATGGCTGTCTCGTCGGCGCTTCCCCTGCGACTGTCCACCGTGATCCTGCCCGTGTACCGCTGGTCGACCGAGGGCCGGCGGACCTGGCAGCGCGCCGAGGAACTCGGGTTCCACACCGCGTACACCTATGATCACCTCTCCTGGCGCAGCTTCCGCGACCGCACCTGGTTCGGCGCCATACCCACGCTCACCGCCGCCGCGGCCGCCACCGAGCGGCTCCGCCTCGGCACCCTGGTCACCTCGCCCAACTTCCGGCACCCGGTCACCCTGGCCAAGGAGCTGATCACGCTGGACGACGTCTCGGACGGCCGGGTGACGCTGGGCATCGGCGCGGGCGGCACCGGCTTCGACGCCACCGCCCTCGGCAACGAGGCGTGGGCGCCGCGGGAGCGCGCCGACCGGTTCGGGGAGTTCGTCGGCCTGCTCGACCTGCTGCTCAGCGAGGGCGGCAGCGGCGGCGTCTCGTACCAGGGCGACTTCTACGCCGCCCACGAGGTCCGCAACGTGCCGGGCTGCGTCCAGCGCCCCCGGCTGCCCTTCGCGGTGGCCGCCACCGGACCCCGCGGCATGCGGCTCGCCGCCCGGCACGGCCAGGCGTGGGTGACCACCGGCGACCCGGCCTCGGTCGGCTCCACGGCGGCCGGCTTCTACCGGTCGCTGGCGCGCCAGGTCGAGCGCCTGGAGAGCGTCTGCGAGGAGGTCGGGCGTGAGCCGTCGACGCTCGGCCGGGTGCTGCTCGACACCAGCGCCTTCGCGCCGCACGGCGTCTCGCCGCTCGCCTCGGTCGACGCGTTCGCGGAGTACGCGGGCACCTGCGCCCGGCTCGGCTTCACCGAGGTCGTGCTGCACTGGCCCGTGCCGGACTCGGTCTTCGCCACCGACCAGGCCGTCTTCGAGCGGATCGTCACCCAGGTCAGCGTCCCCTAGGGGCTCACCCGGTCGGCCTATGCACAAGGTAGGGGGAAAGAGCTACCAAAGGGTGACGCGCGCACCCGGCGACGCCCACTAGTTTCTTACCCGTGAGCGTGACTACGAGTATGGGGACCGCCGGCCCGGTGAGCGGGGCCGGGGCGAGCGTCATCAGCACCAGGGGCCTGACCAAGCGGTACCCCAAGGTCACCGCCCTCGACGGCCTCTCGGTGGACATCGGCCCGGGGGTCACCGGCCTCGTCGGGGCCAACGGCGCGGGCAAGTCGACCCTGATCAAGATCCTGCTCGGCCTCGCCCCGGCCACCGAGGGCTCCGCCCGGGTGCTGGGCCACGACGCCGAGTCGGAGGGCGGGGCCATCCGCGAGCAGGTCGGCTACATGCCGGAGCACGACTGCCTCCCGCCCGACGTGTCGGCCACCGAGTTCGTGGTGCACATGGGCCGGATGTCCGGGCTGCCGCGCACGGCGGCCCGCGAGCGCACCGCGGACACGCTCCGCCACGTCGGGCTCTACGAGGAGCGGTACCGACCCATGGGCGGCTACTCGACGGGCATGAAGCAGCGCGTCAAGCTCGCCCAGGCGCTGGTGCACGACCCCCGGCTCGTCCTGCTCGACGAGCCGACCAACGGGCTCGACCCCGCCGGCCGGGACGAGATGCTGGGCCTGATCCGCCGCATCCACAGCGACTTCGGCATCTCGGTCCTCGTCACCTCCCACCTGCTCGGCGAGCTCGAGCGCACCAGCGACCACATCGTCGTCATCGACGGCGGCCGGCTGCTGCGCTCCCAGACCACGGCCAGCTTCACCGAGGCCACCGCCTCGCTGGCCGTCGAGGTCACCGACTCCGACACCCACCCGGACGGCGCGGCCGCGCTGCGCGCCGCGCTGACCGCCCGCGGCCTCGACGCCGCCCCGGCCCCCGGCCACCTGCTGCTGGTGGAGGCCGCCGACGAGGACGTCTACGACACCGTGCGGGACGCCGTGGCCGAGCTCGGCCTCGGCCTGGTGCGCATGGAGCAGCGCCGCCACCGCATCGCCGAGCTCTTCCAGGAGGCACAGCCGTGACCCCGTCCGCCGCGCAGGACGCGCGGATCCACAACATCGGCTACCGCCGGTACGAGGGCGAGCGGCTCGGCCCGGGCCACGCGCGGCTCGCGCTCTTCTCGCACTCGCTGCGCGGCGCCTTCGGCCTCGGCCGCTCGGCCCGCTCCAAGGTGCTGCCGTTCAGCCTGTTCGCCGTGATGTGCATGCCCGCCGTGGTGATGGTGGCCGTCGCGACGCTCTCCGGGCTCGACGAGATGCCCATCGAGTACCAGGGGTACGGCCTCGCCCTGCAGCCGATCCTCGGCCTCTACATCGCGCTCGCCGCGCCCCAGATGGTCTCCCTCGACCTGCGGTTCCGCACCATCCCGCTCTACTTCTCGCGCCCCATGACCCCCACCGACTACGTGCGGGCCAAGTTCGCGGCGCTCTCCGCGGCCCTCTTCCTCTTCGTCGCGGTCCCGCTCACCATCGCCTACGCCGGCGGCCTGCTCGCCGAGCTCGGCTTCGCCGACCAGACCGAGGGCTACCTGCTGGGCCTGGTGACCACCGCCGTGCTGGCCGTCACGCACGCCGGCCTCGCCCTCGTGGTGGCCGCCCGCACCCCGCGGCGCGGCTTCGGCGTGGCGGCCATCATCGCGGTGCTGACCATCCCCTTCGTCGCCGTCACGGCGGTCCAGGCGATCGCGAGCGAGCAGGGCGAGTCCGAGGCCGTCGGCTGGCTCGGCCTCTTCTCGCCCGGCACCCTGATCGACGGCCTGCAGTCCACGTTCCTCGGTGGCAGCAGTGGCTTCCCCGGCGAGCAGGACCCGTCCACCGCGGCCGGCGTCGCGTACCTCCTCGTCACCGTCGGTCTCGCGGCCCTGAGCTACGTGCTGCTGGTCCGCCGCTACCGGAAGGCCGGTCTGTAGGCCATGACCACCATTCACATCTCCAAGACCTCCCGCTGGTTCGGCAACGTGGTCGCGGTCAACGACATCACCATGGACATCTCCCCCGGCGTCACCGGCCTGCTCGGGCCCAACGGCGCGGGCAAGTCGACACTGATCCACATGATGAGCGGCTTCCTCGCGCCCTCGGCCGGCGCCGTCACGCTCGACGACCGGCCCATCTGGCGCAACCCCGAGGCCTACCGGCAGATCGGTCTGGTCCCCGAGCGCGAGGGCATGTACGACTACCTCACCGGCGGCGAGTTCGTGCTGGCCAACGCCGAGCTGCACGGCCTGCCAGACCCGGGCGCGGCGGCCCGCGCCGCCCTGGAGACGGTCGAGATGACCGGCGCCGCCGACCGCCGGGTCTCCACCTACAGCAAGGGCATGCGGCAGCGCGTCAAGATGGCCTCGGCGCTGGTGCACCAGCCGTCGGTGCTGCTGCTCGACGAGCCGTTCAACGGCATGGACCCGCGGCAGCGCATGCACCTGATGGAGCTGCTCCGGCGGATGGGCGAGGAGGGGCGCACCGTGCTGTTCTCCTCGCACATCCTGGAGGAGGTCGAGCAGCTCGCCACCCACATCGAGGTCGTGGTGGCCGGCCGGCACGCGGCCTCGGGCGACTACCGGCGGATCCGCCGGCTGATGACGGACCGCCCGCACCGCTACCTCGTCCGGTCGAGCGACGACCGGGCGTTGGCGGCGGCGCTCATAGCCGACCCGTCCACCAGCGGTATCGAGTTCGACCCCGGGGAGAACGCGCTGCGGGTGCAGGCGGTCGACTTCCTCCGCTTCACCACCCGGCTCCCGCTGCTCGCCCGCGAGCACGGCGTCCGGCTGTTCACCGTCTCGCCCTCGGACGAGTCGCTGGAGAGCGTCTTCTCCTACCTGGTCAGCGCGTAAGGAGCCCGATCGCGATGTACAACCCGACCGTCGCCCGGCTCACCTACCGGGCCCTGCTCGGCCGCCGCCGCGCGCTGATCCTGAGCGCCCTGCCGGCGCTGCTGCTGGTCATCGCCGTCGCGGTGCGCCTGCTCAACGGCGCGGACGACCGCGCGGCCACCGAGATCCTCGGCGGCTTCGCACTCGCCTCGATGGTGCCGCTGATCGGCGTGATCGCCGGCACCGGGGCGATCGCCCCGGAGATCGACGACGGCTCGATCGTCTACCTGCTCTCCAAGCCGCTGAACCGGCGCACCATCATCACCACCAAGCTGCTGGTCGCCATCGGCGTCACCCTGGCCTTCACCACGGTGCCGATCCTGCTCGCCGGCTTCATCCTCAACGGCAACAGCCAGACCATCGCCGGCGCCTACGCGGTGGCGGCGGCCGTCGCCTCCGTCGCGTACAGCGCCGTGTTCCTGCTACTCGGCACCGTGTCGAGGAACGCGGTGGTCTTCGGCCTGGTCTACGCCCTGATCTGGGAGACGCTGTTCGGCAACGTGGTGCCCGGCGCGCGGACGCTGAGCATCCAGCAGTGGGCCACGGCCATCGCCGAGCGGATAGCCGGGCCCGGCGCCGACATCACCTCGGACGTCTCACTGGGCACCGCGCTGGTGCTGCTGGCCGCGGCCACCGCGCTCGGCACCTGGTACTCGGCCAGGCGGCTGGCCGCGCTCACCATCGCCGGCGAGCGCTGAACCCACCGGGCGGCGGCCGCCCACGGAAAACCGGGAGACCGGCCGCCGCCCCACGCGCCATCCTGGCCGTAATGGACGAACGAACCATCAAGAAGATCTCGAAGTACCTCGCCCGCCACCTGCGGCACGATCCCGGCAGGATCGGCCTTGTCCTCGACGAGGGTGGCTGGGCCGACATCGACGAGCTGCTCGCCGCCTGTGGGCGGCGCGGGATGCGGGTCAGCCGGGCCCAGCTCGACGAGGTGGTCGCCAGGAACGACAAGCGGCGCTTCGCCGTCGACCCCACCGGCCGGCGCATCAGGGCCAGCCAGGGCCACACCATCGAGGTGGACCTGGGCCTCACCCCGCTGGCGCCGCCCGCCCGGCTCTACCACGGCACGGTGGCCGCCAGCCTGCCTGGCATCAGGGTGGAGGGCCTGCGCCCCATGCGCAGGCAGCATGTGCACCTCTCGCCGGACCGGGAGACCGCCACCCGGGTCGGGGCCAGGCGCGGCCGGCCCGTGGTGCTCCCGGTCGAGGCGGGCGAGATGCACGCCGCCGGCCATGTGTTCTGGCGCAGCGACAACGGGGTGTGGCTCACGGAGGCCGTGCCGGCCGCGTTCCTCCGCTTCCCCGGCTGATTCCACGACCGAGCCCAACGGGCCTCACCGCACGGTGAGTTATCCACAGCCTGTGTATAACTCACCGGCGTGGCGGGCTCGTTGGGGAGGTCAGGCGTCGGCCCCCTGGGCGAGCAGCGGTTCGAGGACCAGTGCGATGCCGTCCTCGTCGTTGCCCGCAGTGACCTCGTCGGCCCTGGCCCTGACGTCGGGGTGCGCCCCCGCCATGGCGACGCTGTGCGCGGCCCAGTCGAACATCGGGAGGTCGTTGGGCATGTCGCCGAAGGCGATGGTCTCCGAGCCCCTGACCCCGAGCCGGCGCGCGGCGAGCGAGAGGCCGGTCGCCTTGGTGAGGCCCAGCGGCAGCATCTCCACCAGCCGCTCCCCCGAGACGACGACGCCCACCACGTCGCCCAGCTCGTCGAGCGCGGCGGCGGCCAGCTCGTCGTCCGACAGCTCCGGATGGTGCAGGTAGAGCTTGATGACCGGCTCGGCGAAGAGCTCGGCGCGCTCGTCCACCCGCACCGGCACCGGGCTGCCGTCGCCACGGGTGCCGTAGGTACTGCCCACCGTCTCGTGGAAGCCGCCCTCCATCACCACCTGGCCGTCGAGGCCGTCCCGGTTGGCCGCGACGTGCAGCGGGCCGAGCACCTTCTCAAGACGCGCCACGGCGGCGCGCGCCAGCTCGCGGTCCAGGGTGACGGAGGTCAGCAGCCGATGCTCGCCCGCGTGGTAGAGCTGCGCGCCCTGGCCGCAGACCGCGAGGCCCCGGTAGCCGAGGTCGTCCAGGATGTGTCGGGTCCAGGCGACGCTGCGGCCGGTGACGACGATGTGCTCGGCCCCGGCGGCCTGCGCGGCGGTGAGCGCCGCGCGGGTCCTGGGGGAGATCGTCTCGTCGCCGCGCAGCAGCGTGCCGTCCAGGTCGGTGGCGACCAGCCGGTAGGGGAAGGTGGTCGGCAGCGTCACCGGCCCGCCCCCGCGGTCGGCCCGGCGACCGGTTCCAGCAGTTCACGCCCGCCCAGGTAGGGCCGCAGCGCCTCGGGCACCCGCACCGAGCCGTCGGCCCGCTGGTGGTTCTCCAGCAGCGCGACGATGGTGCGCGGCACCGCGCACAGCGTGCCGTTGAGGGTGGCGAGCGGGCGCACCCCGGCGTCCTTGGTGCGCGTCCTGATGCCCAGCCGGCGTGCCTGGAACTCGGTGCAGTTGGAGGTGGAGGTCAGCTCCCGGTACCTGCCCTGGGTGGGGATCCACGCCTCGCAGTCGAACTTCCGGGAGGCGGACGCGCCCAGGTCGCCGCTGGCCACGTCGATCACCCGGAAGGGCAGTTCGAGGGAGGTGAGCCACTGCTTCTCCCACTCCAGCAGCCTGGCCAGCTCGGCCTCGGCGTCCTCCGGCGCGACGTAGGAGAACATCTCCACCTTGTCGAACTGGTGGACGCGGAAGATGCCCCTGGTGTCCTTGCCGTAGGAGCCGGCCTCGCGGCGGAAGCAGGGCGAGAAGCCGGCGTAGCGCCGCGGCAGTTCGCCGGCGTCCAGGATCTCGTCCATGTGGTAGGCGGCGAGCGGCACCTCGGAGGTGCCGACCAGGTAGTAGTCGTCCTTCTCGAGGTGGTAGACGTCCTGCGCGGCCTGGCCGAGGAAGCCGGTGCCCTCCATGGCGCGCGGCTTGACCAGCGCCGGGGTCAGCATGGGGACGAAGCCGGCCTCGGTCGCCAGCGCGATCGCGGCGTTGACCAGCGCGAGTTCGAGCAGGGCGCCCACGCCGGTCAGGTAGTAGAAGCGCGCTCCCGAGACCTTGGCGCCGCGCTCGGTGTCGATGGCGCCCAGCGCCTGGCCGAGCTCCAGGTGGTCCCTGGGCTCGAAGCCCTCGGCCGTGAAGTCTCGGACGGTGCCGTGCGTCTCGCGCACCACGAAGTCGTCCTCGCCGCCGACCGGCACGTCGGGGTGGACGAGGTTGCCGATCCGCAGCAGCAGCGCCTGGGCCTCGGCCGCTGCCGCGTCGCGCTCGGCGTCGGCGGCCTTGACCGCGGCAGCCAGTTCGCCGGCGCTGGCGAGGAGCTCCGCCTTCTCCTCCCCGTTCGCTCGGGAGACGCGCTTGCCGAGCTGCTTCTGCTCGGCGCGCAGCTCGTCGAAGCGGGAGCTGGACGACCTGCGCCGCTCGTCGGCGGAGAGCAGGGCGTCGACGAGGTCGACGTCCTCTCCACGGGCGCGCTGGGAGGCGCGCACTCGGTCCGGTTCCTCGCGAAGCAGCCGTAGGTCGATCACGGCACCAGGCTACCGGGGGCGCTCCGCGGCACCGCATCCGAATAAGGCGTCCCCTCGCGCCGCCACCCACGCCGATGTGCGTTTTGCCTGTTTCGCCGGGAATTCACTGGAATCCACCGAAAAGCGGAGCCGGGGAAATCCACAGGTCAGCGGGTTGTCCACCGGGTTATCCACAGGGCTTCGTCCACCCCTGTGGATAACGTGACGGCTTCTCGGAGGGCTCCGCGTGGGGCCGTAGAATTCCCCACTCAAACCCCGCTCACACTCTCTTCCGAGGGAAATCGAAGAGAATTGCCTCACTCGCCGGAGGGATGCCCGTCGTTTTGGGTGACGGAAAGGGGTTCCGCGGGCTGTGGACGACTTGATGCCCGTCAGGGCGATATGTCGACGATGTCCGATTGGTCATGTCGACTTATGCACAGGCACGGAGGGTGTCCTGTGGATAACTCGTGGATAACCCCTCGGGCACCCACCGGACACCCGGACGTCAGCGCTCCGACGCCGTCCGCTCCGCCTCGCCCGGCCGGCCGTCCAGGCACCTGGTCAGCCAGTCGGCGGCCGACAGGAAGTCCTCGTCGGTCGTGCCGGCGCGCACCGTGGGCTCGACGTGGTCGGCCCGCGGATAGGAGCCGAGGAAGCGCACGTCGGGGCAGAGCCGCCTGAGCCCCATCAGCGCGTCGCCCACCCGCCGGTCCGAGATGTGCCCCTCGCAGTCGACCGAGAAGCAGTACTGCCCGATCCCCTTGCCGGTGGGCCGCGACTCGATCCGCGTCAGGTTCACCCCGCGCGCCGAGTACTCCTGGAGCACCTCGAGCAGCGCGCCCGGGTGGTCCGCGCGCAGCCACAGCACCACCGAGGTCTTGTCGGCTCCGGTGCTCGCCGCGGGACGCGCCGGCCGGCCCACGAGCACGAAGCGGGTGGTGGCGTTGTGCGCGTCGTGGATGTCGGTGACCAGCGGCTCGAGCCCGTAGATCGCGGCCGCGAACTCGCCGGCGAACGCGGCGTCGTACCGCCCCTCCTGCACCAGACGCGCGCCGTCCGCGTTGGACGCCGCCGACTCCCACTGCGCCTCCGGCAGGTAGCGCCTGAGCCAGCCCCGCACCTGCGGCTGGGCCACCGGGTGCCCGGTGACCGTCTTGATCGACTCGATGCTCGTGCCCGGCCTGACCAGCAGCGCGAACGCGATCGGCAGCAGCACCTCGCGGTAGATCATCAGCGGCTTGCCGGACGCCAGCTCGTCCACCGTGGCCACGACCCCGCCCTCCACCGAGTTCTCGATGGGCACCAGCGCGCCCGCCGCCTCCCCGGAGCGCACCGCGTCCAGGGCCGCCGGCACGGAGATCATCGGTACGAGCTCGCGGGTGGCCGCCTCCGGCAGGGTGCGGATGGCGGCTTCCGTGAAGGTGCCCTCGGGGCCCAGGTAGGTGTAGCGACTCGCTGCTGTCATGACGCAACGGTAGCCGCGGCGCGCGGCCGATCGCGCCGCGGTATCAGCCTTCGAACGTCGGCCCGCCCCCTCGGCCCGCCCGTTCGGCCCCCCGTTCCCCGGTCAGCCATCGAGCAGCCGCTGGCCCACGTACTCGCCCTCGGCGGCGCCGCCCGGCACCGCGAACAGCGCGCTCGCCTCGTGCCTGACGAACGCCGAGAGCGCGTCCCCGCGGTCCAGCTTGCGCTGCACCGGCACGAAGCCGCGCAGCGGATCGGCCTGCCAGCAGACGAACAGCAGGCCGGCGTCCGGGCTGCCGTCGGCCAGGAACCCGTCGTGGTAGGAGAAGGGGCGGCGGAGCATCGCCGCGCCGCCGTTGGTCTCCGGCGTGCTGACCCTGACGTGGGCGTTGGCGGCGATCACCGGGCCGCCGTCCGCGTCGGTCGCCTCCAGGTCGACGGGGGTGGTCTCGTCGCCGCCGGTGAGCGGGGCGCCGTCGGACTTCCGGCGCCCGATCACCCGCTCCTGCTCGGCCTCGCTCACCCGCTCCCAGTCGTCGAGCAGCATCCGGATCCGGCGCACCACGACGTAGGAGCCGCCGGCCATCCAGCCGGGGTCGCCGCCCTCCGGCACGAAGACGCGCTGGTCGAAGTCGTCGTCGGTGGGCTTCGGGTTGTTGGTGCCGTCGACCTGCCCCATCAGGTTGCGGCTGGTCATGGGGCGGGAGGTGGCGCCCGGGCTGCGGTTGAAGCCGGTCATCTGCCAGCGGACGGCGGCGGTGCCCGCCGCGGCGCGCTGCAGCGCGCGCAGCGCGTGGAAGGCGACGAGCGCGTCGTCGGCGCCGACCTGGAGCCACAGGTCGCCGTCCGAGCGGTCAGGGTCGAGGGCGTCGTTGGAGAAGACGGGCAGTGGGGCGAGGGCGGCGGGGCGGGCGTCGGCGAGGTCGGTCGCGTCGAAGAAGCCGTGGCCGAGGCCGATGGTGACGGTGAGGGCGGCCGGCCCGGCGTCCCGGGCGACGTCGGTGTCGTCCGGCGGGGCCTCGCCCGCCATCAGCCGGGCGGCCAGCGTGGACCAGCGGCGCAGCAGGTCGGCGGCCTCGCGGCGGCCGGCGCCCGGGGCGAGGTCGAGGGCGACGAGGTGGCCGTGGGTCTGGGCCGGGGTGGTGATGCCCGGCTGGTGGGCGCCGTGGAAGGGGTGGGCGGTGGTGCCGAGGGTGGTGAGCGCCGGGGCGTCGGGGGCGGCGACGGCGGCGTGCGCGACGGCGCCGCCTGCGGTGCCGAGGGCGAGTCCCGCGGCGCCCGCGGTGCCGGCGGTGGTGAGCAGGCGGCGGCGGGAGATGTCAGTCATGGTCTGTCTGTCACTGTTCGGTCGGGTCGGGGTCAGTCGACGGTGAGGGAGGCGGTCTCGGTCACCTGGTCGATGTCGGAGGTGCGGACGGTCAGGGCGAGCTCCCAGGTGCCGGGGCGGGGCAGCTGGAGGTCGGTGACGGTCCAGTGGCCGACGTCGACGTGCAGGGGTTCGTAGCGCAGCGGGCCGAGGTCCTCGGCCGGCAGGGTGAGGGCGATCCGGACCTCCTCGGCCGTGGTGGGCAGGCCGTCGGGGTCGGTGAGCCGGATGTGCAGGGTGTTGTCGCCGGTGCGGGCCGGTGAGAGGTCGAGCCGCGCCTCGCCACGGCCGAGCTCGCCGCCGGTGTCGTAGGGGAGGGAGAGGGACAGGGGCTCGCCGGCCGGCCGGTCCTCGGCGCCGCCGCCGGTCGCGTCGTCCGCGGCCGCCTGGGCGGCCGCGGTGTGGGCCGGGGTGGTCGTGGTGAGCGCGGTGGTGACGCCGAGCAGCACGGCGGCGACGGCCGCCTCGGCCAGCACGGAGCGGCGCAGTCCTGAGCGGCCCTGGTCGGCGTCGCGGGCCCGGAGGCGGGCCGTCCGCTCGACGGCGGCGCGCTGCCTGGCGAGCTGCCGGGCGCGCGCCGGGTCGGTGCCCTCGGCGGCCTCGCCGCTGTCGCCGGCGCCCACCGCCACGGGCTCGGCGGTCTCCGTCGTCCCGGTGGTCTCGGTGGTCTCGGTGGTCTCCGCGGTGTCGGCCAGCCGGGCCGTCCAGCGCCGGGAGGCCACGGCGACCGCGAGCAGCACGGCGACCAGCCCGACCTTCACCATCAGCAGGCGCCCGTAGGAGGTGTCGGTGAGCGCCGTCCAGGACAGGCCGACCTGCCGCCAGGACTGGTAGAGCCCGGTGCCGGCGAGCGCGACGACGCTGCCGGAGGCGAGCGCCGAGTAGCGGCGGACGGCGGCCCGCGGCGGCCCGCCGGGCGAGCGGTGCAGGAGGACGAGCAGGGTGGCCAGGCCGCCGAGCCAGGTCGCGACGGCCAGCAGGTGGACGACGTCGACGGGGATGGCCAGGGCCGTCTGTCGTCCGCTGGCGGCGTGCTCCGAGGTGGCCCAGGTGGCGGCCAGGCCCACGGCGATGATCACGCCGCCGATGCCGAGACCGAAGGTGAGGTCGCGCAGCCGCGCGGCGCGGTCCTCGGCGTCCTCCGTGTCCTCGGCGTCCTCCGCCTCCCCCCGTGCGGCGGTCCGCAGCCGGGCGTAGGAGCCGTAGAGCAGCGCGATGAAGAGCCCGGCCGCCGCGGCCAGCAGCAGCCGGGTGACCAGCGCGGTGCCGGTCCTGGTGGCCACGACGTCCCGCAGGCCGCCGGCGTCGAGGGCGTCGGCCAGCTCGCCGGAGCCTGTGTAGGGGATGCGCAGCCACAGCAGCGCGATGGTGGCGCCGGTCAGCACGATCCAGCCGGCCAGGGTCACCCGCTGCGCGGCCCTTCGGCCGGCGGCCGCCGGCCAGCACACGAGAACGAAGACGCAGGAGCCGACGAGCAGCAGGAATCCGGTGTAGGCGGCGTAGCGCCCGACGTCGTACAGCAGCCCGACGAGCCCGTCGTCGCCGGTGGCGGTCACCTCCGCCGGGCTGACCGACGTCTCGGAGGGGGCGCCGACGGAGAAGGTGAAGGCGCCCGAGATGGGGTGGCTGTCGGTCGAGACGGCCTGCCAGGCCACGGTGTACGTGCCGTCGGCGAGTCCGGGCCGCAGCGACACGGTGTGGGTGCGCCCCGAGCCGGTCGTCTCGCCGGCGTCGGCGCGCTCGCCGTCCGGGTCGAGAACCCGGATGGCGTCCGGCGCGAGCGAGACGCCCTCGGTGAAGGTGAGGGAGACCTCGGTGGGTGCCGTGGCGACCACCTCCCCGTCCCCCGGCGTGGTGTCGTCGAGCGCCGCGTGGGCCGCGGCGGGGCCGGCGCCGGCGAGCAGGCCGGCGAGCGCGGCGACCGTGGCCAGCGCGCCGAGCAGCAGCGTGACGAGGGGGCGGGGAAGGGTGGTCGTGGCTCTCATGGCGTCAGGTCTCACTCCCCGGTGTGGGTGGCCGATTCGACCGGCACGTCGACGGTGAGGGGGTCCGAGGTCTCGAAACGCAGTTCGAGGCTCACGGTCTCGCCTTCGACGAGCTGGCGGGAGAGGTCGAGCAGCATCACGTGGTTGCCGCCGCGGGCGAGGTCGAGCCGGCCGCCCGCGGGCACGGGCAGCGAGTCGACCTGCCGCATCCGGTTGTCCACGGTCTCGTGGATCTCGACCGTGCCGGCCACGTCGCTGCGCACCGAGACGAGGGTGTCGTCGGCGTCCCCGGTGTTCTCTATGGTCAGGAAGGCGCCGGCGACCTCCTGGGTGGGCGGCTGCGGCACGTAGGCGCCGCTCGCCCGCAGCTCGGGCCTCCCCTCGCCGTCCGAGCAGGCGGCGAGGCCGAGCGTCAGCGCGGCGGCGAGGAGGGCCGCCGCCGACCGGCGCGTCACGGCAGCTCCCCCTCGATCAGTCCTGGCAGGTCGCGCGCGAAGGTGTCGCTGGTGACGCCCTCGGTGTAGACGACGTGCGCCCGGTCGTCGGTGGGCAGGAAGGCGACCACCTGGGTGCCGTGGGTGGAGACGATGTCGCCGTTCTCGTCCTCGGTCGACGGCTCGATGTGGACGCCGAGGGAGCGGGCGGCCTCCTGGATGGTCTCGAAGTCGCCGGTGAGCCCGGTGAAGTCGGGGCCCTGGGACTCCAGCCAGGGACCGAGCGACTCCGGGGTGTCGCGCTCCGGGTCGGTGGTGACGAAGACGACGTCCAGCCGGTCGCGCTGCTCCTCGGTCAGGCCGGCGCTGGCGATGCCGATGTTGCTCATGGTGAGCGGGCAGATGTCGGGGCAGTGGGTGTAGCCGAAGTAGAGGAGCGTGGCCCGACCCGCGGTGCGTTCGACGAAGTCGTACTCCTCGCCGTTGGTGTCGGTGAGCACCAGCTCCGGCTTGTCGAAGGGGGTGTCGAGGACGGTGCCCTCGTCCGCGGCCTGGGCGCCGTGGACCTCGGCGGCGGCCCCGTCGCCCTCGCCGTCGCCGCCCGTTGAGTCGCCGCCGCAGGCCGCCAGGACGAGCGCGGCCCCGAGGGCCACGGCGGTGGTGCTGATCTTGCGCAGGTGCATCGAGTGTTCCTGGTGTGGTGGTCGTGGCGCGGGGCGGAGGACGACTCCGCCCCGCGTGGTCTCACGGTTCGGATGGTCAGGGGGCGGTGGTGCGCTCCGCGCCGTCGCCGGCGCTCCGCCGGCGGCCGGCGAGGACGCCGAAGGCGACGCCGGCGACGCCGACCGCGATGCCGACGCCGGCCAGTACCCGGGCCGTGGTGTCGGTGCCGGCCTCGTCGGAGGAGTCGGCCGTGGCCTGTTCTGCGGCGTCGTGCGCCGCCGCGTCGGCGGCCGCCGCGTCGGCCCCGTCGCCCGACTCGGCGCCGTGGTGGCCGCCCTCGCCCGGCGTCAACGTCAGGACCGGCGCCGGGTTCTCGGGCTCCACACCGTCCTCGGTGGGCTCCTCGATCCAGCGCGCGACCTCGCCGTCGTCGTACTCCTGCAGCGCCCTGAGCACGAGCTGGTCGGTGTCCTCGGGCAGTGGGCCGACGGAGATCGGGAACTGCTGGAACATCCCGGGCTCGATCTCGCCCCCGCTCCAGACGATGGTGGTGGGCGCCTCGGTGACCTGGCCGCCGTGCAGCTCGATCGGCTCGTCGAGCTCGGCGGTCTGGACCTCGACGTCCCAGCCGGGGACCGGCTGCGGCCGGACCGAGGCGAGCGGGTGCTCGGGGTCGAGGTGGACCTCGAGCCTGGTGGTCGAGGCCGTGTCGCTCTCGTTGGGCACCCGGAGGGTCAGGACGGCGTAGCCGCCCTGCTCGGCCTCGCTCGGGTCGATGCTGACATGGGCCTGGGCGGCGGGGGCGGCGACGGTCAGGACGACGGCCGCCGCGCCGATCGCCGAGCAGGCGGCCATGCGCGTGCGCTTCATGAGCACTCCACGGTGAGTCCCCGCGCCACGGGGGCGCGGAGAGTGAGAAAGGAAGGAAAGGAGAGAGCAGGCGCAGGCGAGGGGGCGTGACCCGCGCGACGCGCGCGGTGGTGGGCGGCCCCGGGCGCACGGCGTCGGCGCACCCTGCCCGGTCCTTCCCGGGGAGTGCGTCAGGCCGCGAGCGCCAGTTCCGCCGCGCCCCCGGCGCGCGGCGGGCCGCGCCTGGTCAGTGCGGGCGGCAGCGTGATGCCGGTGACGGCGGGCTGCGGACGGTGTCCTGGGCGCGGGCGGCGCGCGGCGGGCGGCTGCGGCAGCGCGCCGGCGCACAGCAGCCGGGCGAGGCGCAGCGCGCGCCTGAGCGGCGGGGCGAGCACGTCGAGTGCGGCACCGCCGAACCGGGCGAGGCCGATCAGCCGCCACAGCGCCCGCTCGCCGCGGCGCAGCAGCCAGCCGGCGAGGACGGCGGCCACCAGGTGGCCGAGCAGCATGGGCCAGGAGGGCAGCCAGTCGTGCGCCACGGCCGCGCCGCCCGGGTGCGCGTCGGTCCTGAGGCCGGCGGCCGAGACGATCCGCGTCGCCCTGGCCTCGGTGAGGGCCATCAGCTGGTCGTTGCAGAGCAGCCGCCTGGCCTGCTCGACGGCGCTCCCGCCGGCCGCGTGTCCGCCGCCGGTCGAGCCGTGCTGGCCGAGGCCGTAGAGGGCGTGCAGGGCGAGCTGCCCGGCGCCGAGCGCGGCGGCGATGGCGGGGAAGGAACGGCGTTCGCGGCCCGCGAGTGGCGCGGCGAACGCGAAGGCGGCGAGCCAGCCGGCGGCCAGCGCCCAGCCGGCTATCGCAGGACCGCCGGCCGAGAGGTGACCGGCCGCGGCCAGCGTGGCGCAGGCCGCGGCGAAGACCGCGGCTCGCAGCAGTCGCAGATCGGCTCCGGCACGCATGGCGGCGTCATCATCTCACCGGCCCCGCCGCCGCATGGGCGCGGGGCCGGATTCTCGCACGCGAATACGTACCTTCACTCGTGCCGAGGTGTCGCCATATCGATGCCCGTGTCCTGATACATCCGCTGAACGGGGGGTGTTGGGTGGCGTCCGCGCTTACCGGTCGTGCCGGTAGGCAATACCTACAGATATGTCGAGCCGCGGCCAGGAGGCTGGAGCATGAGCATCTGGTGGTCTCTCCAACTGCGCCGGGAAGCGGCCAGCGTCCCGTTGGCCCGGCGCCTGCTGCTCGGCGCGATGGAGACGGCCGGGGTGGACGCGGACATCTCCCACGAGCTCTCCATCGCCCTCTCCGAGGCCTGCGCCAACGCCGTCCAGCACGGCGGCGACCGCTCCGAGGTCTACCGGGTGACCGCCTCGATCCTGGGCGACATGTGCCGGATCGAGGTCACCGACTGCGGCCCGGGATTCCCCGACGGGGCCGACATCCCGATGGCCGAGCCCCGCGAGCTGCTGCCCGGCGGGCGCGGCCTGCGGCTGATCGAGGCCCTCTCGGACCGCCTCCGCATCGGCAACCAACCGGGCAGCGGCGGAGCCGTCGTCACCTTCGACAAGATCCTCAAATGGCGCGAGGACGCGGCGCTGCTCAGAGCCTCCTAGCCACCACTGCCGACCGGAGGGGGGCCCCGGCGCCCCGGCCTTGGCCTGGGATTTCCCAGGAATTTACTTCTGGGCTCTTTACTCGGGACCCGGTACCGTGGCGCTCTGAGGGGGATGCACCCGGACGTTCCCTCTGGAGGTGGAAACCATGGGTCAGATCGGGCTAAGAGAGCTTGTGGTCCTGGCGATCATCGTGCTGTTGGTGTTCGGCGCCAAGCGGCTCCCGGACCTTGCCCGCTCCCTCGGGAAGTCGGCGCGCATCCTCAAGAGCGAGGCGGCCGCGATGAAGGCCGAGGGCGCGGCGGCCAACCCGCCCGCCCAGCCGCAGCCGGAGCCCCAGCAGGCCGGCTCCGAGCCCCGCACCATCAAGGCCGCCCCGGTCGACGTCAGCACCGTGCGTCCGGCCCAGGAGCCGCACGACGCCGCTCCGCGCGGCTGAGCGCTGCCCGACGCCGCCGGCCTGGGCCGGGCCGCCACCGCCTATCGCTTGGCGTGGCGGCCCTGCCCGCGCGCGGGTGCCGCGCCGCCGGACGCGGGGGCGCCGGCCTGGCCGTCCCCGGCCGAGGAGCCTCGGGCCCGCAGGTACTCGATGACGATCGGGACGACCGACAGCAGCACGATCGCGATCAGGATCAGCTCGATGTGCTCGTGCACGAAGTCGATCTGGCCGAGCGCGGCGCCCAGCAGGGTCACGCCCGCCCCCCACAGCACCCCGCCGACGATGTTGAACGTGACGAACGAGCGGTAACGCATGGTGCTCACGCCGGCGATGATCGGCGTGAAGGTGCGCACGATCGGCACGAAGCGGGCCAGCACCAGTGACTTGGGGCCGTGCTTCTCGAAGAAGGCGTGCGCCTTCTCCACGTTCTCCTGCTTGAAGAGGCGGGAGTCCGGCCGCCTGAACAGGGCCGGGCCGACCTTGCGCCCGAAGAGGTAGCCGACCTGGTCGCCCGCGACCGCGGCCAGCACGATCAGCAGGCACACCAACCACAGCGGGTAGTGCAGGTACTGGTCGGTGGCCACCAGCAGCCCGGTGGTGAAGAGCAGCGAGTCCCCCGGCAGGAAGAAGCCGATCAGCAGGCCGGACTCGGCGAAGACCACCGCGAGGATCCCGACGAGGCCGAAGCTCTGGATGAGGTACTCCGGGTCGAGCCAGCTGGGCCCGAGAGCGAGAGCTTCCATGAAGGGGGACTCCTGAGGCGCGGCCCGAGTGCCTGCCGCCCGGGCGTTACCGCCAGGCTATCCGCTCCGACCCGGCCGGGAAAAAATTCTTCGAAGAAGTCTGCGACATCCCTCGGGGGCTCACGCATCCCTATCTGTGACGGGGCGAGAACGCGGGGGACGCGGCTCGCCGGGGCCCCCAGCGGGGCCCGAGCCGAAGTAAGGGGAAAGCAGACATGAGCACACGCAAGGGCGAGGCGAACCGGCCGCTCTGGAAGCGTCGGATCGGGCTGACCGCCGCGATCGCCACCGCGGCGATGGCGTCGATGGTCGCGGCCTCGCCGAGCTACGCCGAGCCGACCGCGGCGGCCACCTCGGGCGCCGCCGACGCGGCGGACGCGGCGGACGTCCCGCGGACGGAGCAGGAGCTGATCGAGGCGCTGACCGGCCTCCTCCCCGGCGGCCTCCAGGTCACCGAGTCCTACGCGACCGGCCTGGAGGAGGGGCCCGACACCTCGGTCTCGCTCGTCGCGGACGACGGCGCGGGCGGCGTCTCCCTCGACCTCAGCGTCTCCCGCTGGGCCACGGACGACTGGCACGACATCGCCGGCTGCCAGGGCTTCGGCGAGCCGGAGGAGGGCTTCACCTGCGAGGACACCACCCTGGAGGACGGCTCCATCCTCTCGCTGGTCACCAGCGAGTACGAGTACGAGGACGAGGAGGGGGAGACCTACCGCAGCCGTGACTGGCAGGTCTGGCTGGAGGGTCCCGGCGGCTCCGACCTGGAGCAGCCCGGTGGCCGGGCCGTCGTCCTCACCGAGTCCAAGGACCTGACGGACGCGGCCGACCCGGACGCGTACACCCCGCCGCTCGACCTCGACCAGCTCGCCGAGGTCGTCCAGGCGCCGGTCTGGGGGAGCGTGCTCGACGCGGCGGACGCCGAGTACGGCGGCCCCGAGGAGTGGGAGGAGGAGGTGCCGGCCAGCAGTGACATCCCGGCCTCCGACCTCAGGGACACCTTCCGCGCGCTGGCCCCCGAGGGCCTGGAGATCGTCGACGTCGAGACCGAGGAGACGGGCTGGGCCCAGCTCAGCGTGGACGACGGTCAGGGCGCCGGCCTGGTGGACATCACCGCCTATGAGGCCACCGGGTCCGAGGGCGAGGACGGCTTCCTGAGCGGCGAGTACGCCTTCGACGAGGGCGTGGCCCTGGCGGAGGGCGAGGTCGCGGACGGCCCCGACTGCCAGGACACCACCCTGGAGGACGGCACCGTGGTGAGCGTCTGCGACTGGCCGGCCAGTGAGGACGACCCGACCGCCATGAACTGGGCCGTCGTCACCTACCCCGACGGCTCCTCGCTGGACATCACGGCGTACAACGTCGCCGACTGGGACGCGGAGCCGAGCCGTGCCGACGCCCCGTTCACCGGCGAGCAGCTGGCCGAGATAGCGACCGCCGACGAGTGGCGCGCGCTCTTCGGCTGATCGGCGGTTCGCTGATCTGACCGCGCGGGCGGTGCCGCACAGGTGTGCGGCACCGCCCGGTGCGACAATCTCGACCCACTCGCGCGTCTGAACGAGTGCGGGGGGCTTCAAGCGGATTCGAGGGGGACGGATGGGACGGCGCGACGAGGATTCGTACCGGCAGTTCGCCGTGAGCCGGAGCGCGGCGCTCTACCGGTCGGCGTGCCTGATGACCAGCGGGGACACACACCTGGCGGAGGATCTGGTGCAGGAGACCCTCAGCCGGATGTACACGGTGTGGCACAAGAGGAAGTGCATAGACAATCCGGATGCCTACGCCAAGACCGTGCTGGTCCGCGCCTACCTGACCCACCGTCGGCGGCGCAGCAGCGGCGAGCAGCCGGCGCTGCGGCTCCCCGAGCGGCCCGTGGAGATGGCGGACTCCTCGTTGCGTGTCACGCTGTTGCAGGCCCTCGGCGAGCTGCCGCCGAAGGACCGGGCCGTACTGGTGCTGCGGTTCTGGGAGGACCTCAGCATCGAGCAGACCGCGGACGCGATGCGGACGAGTTCGAGCGCCGTCCGTTCCCGATCCAGCCGTGCCCTCGCCAAGCTCAGGACCATGCTGGGCAGCTCGGGCTTCGCCGAACTCACCAGGGCCTAGGGCAGGGGAAGGATCCCGATGACACACGACATGCACGACATAGACGGGCCCACCGAGTTCGAGCAGCAGTTCGGCGCGATGCTCCGTCAGGCCGGCGGGGGGTTCCAGCCGGACAGCCAGGCGCTCGCCGAGGCAGGGCTGCGGCGCGGCAAGGTCCGGCTGTGGCGGCGGAGAGCCGCCATGGTCACGGGCGCCGCCGCGGTGGCGGCCGTCGCCGTGGCCGCGGTCCAACTGCCCGGGGGCGGCGGGGGGGAGGGCGACGACGCGCTCCATGTCGCGGACGCGCCGCGGAGCCAGTCGGAGCTGATCGCGACCCTGACCGCCATGCTGCCCGAGGGCGTCTCCGGCACCGACTCCTACGCCATCACGCCGGAGGAGAGCGGCGACCCCGGCGTCTCGCTCACGCTCGGCACCGGCGATGACTCCCTCACCCTCGACGTGTCCATGCTGCGCTGGCAGGCCGAGGACTGGCGTTCCGCCGTCGGCTGCGGCTCGTACGACTGGGAGGACTCCGACCGGTGCGAGGAGACCGAGCTGGAGGACGGCTCGGTGCTCTCGGTGGGCAGCGTGCGGTACGACCAGTCGCCGGTGGTGGACCCCGGCACGGAGTTCGCCGAGTCCGACCTCCAGGACGTGGAGGAGTGGGGGGACACCTACTTCGCGTCCTGGAACGCACAGCTCGCGATGCCGGCCAGCTGGGGCCCGGGCGAGGAGGGGCTGTGGCAGATCAACGCCACGGTGACCTCGATGACCGACGAGCCTCTCGACCCGGACTTCGAACCCCCGCTCGATGAAGGCCAGTTGGCCGAGATCGCGCGGGCGTCCGTCTGGCAGGAGGTGCTGGCCGCCGCGGACGCCGAGCACGGTGCGCCCGAGGAGTCCATCGACGAGATGAGCATGTCCAGTGCCATCCCCGCCGAGGAACTGCGCGCCCTCTTCGACGAGCTGGCGCCCACCGGCCTGGAGATCGGCGAGATCGCCGACGAGTCCCGGGGGTCCGTCACCTTCCAGGCCAGCGCCGGTGAGGTGTCCGCCCTGGTGGAGATCAACACCTGGGCCACCGGTTCCTACGACTACAGCGACGGCCCGATCGACCCGGAGTGCGACCCGGTCGACGGTTTCGGGGAGGACACCCGGGTCTACCTCTGCGACTGGCTGGCGACCGAGGACTACGAACCCCAGCTCTACGCGGACGTGTACCACGCCAGCGGCTCCTCGGTCGACATCAGCGTCTACCCGGCCGACGGGGCCGAGTCGCCCCTGACGGCCGACGAGTTGAGCGAGATCGCCGGCAGCCAGGAGTGGCTGGACCTGCTCGGCTGACGGCCGCCACCGGCCACCGATCCGCCTCCCCCGCCCCCGCCTCCCCTAGTGCGGTGGGCGGGGGAGCATTCGTGGTGTCCGTGGGGCATGATGTGGCTGCTTGCGATTCCGCATACGGGCATACGGAAAGGCATCTGACATGACCCGCTCCTCCCGGCGCCTCGCGACCGCACTGCTCTGCCTCGGGCTCGCACTGACGGCCTGTGGTTCCGAAAGCGTCGAGGAGAGCACGGCGGCGCCCGAGGGCGCGGCCGAGGTCACCGAGCCGGCCGAGGACGCCGAAGGTGCGGAGGAGACGCCCGCCGATGGACCGGCGGGGCCCGCGGCCGCCGAGGTCTCGGACGCCACCAGCGCCACCATCCACACCAGCGAGGGCGACGTCGCGGTCACCCTCTTCCCAGAGCAGGCGCCGCTCACGGTGACCAACTTCGTGGGCCTGGCGGACGGTTCGCTGGAGTGGCTGGGCCAGCAGGAGGAGACGCCGCTGTACGACGGCACCATCTTCCACCGCGTCATCGACGGGTTCATGATCCAGGGCGGCGACCCGGAGGGCACCGGCACCGGCGGGCCCGGCTACCAGTTCGAGGACGAGATCGTGCCCGACCTCACCTTCGACGAGCCCTACCTGCTGGCCATGGCCAACGCCGGCCCCGGCACCAACGGTTCGCAGTTCTTCATCACCGTCGCCCCGACCGACTGGCTGAACGGCATGCACACCATCTTCGGCGAGGTCGCCGACGACGAGAGCCGGGCCGTGGTCGACGCCATCGCCACCACCGAGACCGACGCCCAGGACCGCCCCGTGGAGGACGTGGTCATCGAGTCGGTCAGCGTCGGCTGACCCGCTCCGCCTCCTCCGGGGCGTCGCCCGCCGTGGCGCGGATCCGCACGATCCGCGCCATGTGCTCCCTGCCCCAGGCGCCGAGCGGGCGCAGCGCGTCGTTCAGCGACGTGCCGAACTCGGTCAACGAGTACTCCACCCGCGGCGGCACCTCACGGTAGACCTCCCGGTGCACGATCTCGTCGGCCTCCAACTCCCGCAGCTGCTGGATCAGCACCTTCTCGCTGACCCCGGGCAGCTCCCGGCGCAGTTCGCCGAAGCGCCACGCCCGCTCGTGCAGCGCCCACAGGATCAACACCTTCCACTTGCCCCCGACGACGTCGATGGCCGCGTCGATGCCGCACGTGTAGGGGCCCTTCGCCATGCCCACGGCCCGAACCTCCCTTCGCCCGTACTGACCTGTAGGTCAGTACGCACTTTTTTGTCGGTACTTGCCGATCGTAAAGCGCTGGAGAAGTCTGGACATCGGCGCGGGCCCGCGTTCACCCCTCAGTTCCGAACGACGCAGAGCGAAGCAGGAGAGAAGAACACGATGAGTGAGCGCACATCCGCCGACGCGGCCGGAGGCGTGACCGTGCTCGGGCTCGGCGCCATGGGCACCGCCCTGGCCAGGACACTGCTGGCCGCCGGCCACCCGGTGACCGTGTGGAACAGGACCCGGGCCAGGGCCGAGGCGCTGGCGGCCGAAGGTGCCACGGTCGCCGACACCCCCGAGGCGGCGACCGCCGCCAACCCCCTGGTGATCGTCTGCGTGCTGGACTACGCGGCCGTACGCCAGACCCTGGAGCCGGCCGCCGCCGCCCTGGCCGGCCGCACGCTGGTCAACCTCACCAACGGCACCCCCGCCCAGGCCGGGGAGACCGCCGCCTGGGCGACCGGACACGGCGCCGACTACCTCGACGGCGGCATCATGGCCATCCCGCCGATGATCGGCCACCCCGGCGCCACCCTGCTCTACAGCGGTTCCAGGGCCGCCTTCGACACCCACCAGCGGACCCTGGAGCGGTTCGGCGTCGCCGCCTACCTCGACAAGGACCCGGGGGCCGCGCCGCTCTACGACATCGCCCTGCTCAGCGCCATGTACGGCCTGTTCGGCGGCGCGCTGCACGCCATCGCCCTGGTCGGCCCTGGGGAGGGCAGGGCCACCGAGTTCACCTCGACGCTGCTGTTCCCCTGGCTCCAGGCCATGATGGCCTCGGTGCCGGAGTTCGCCCGCCAGCTCGACACCGGCGATTTCGACTCCCGTTCCGCCAACTCCAACCTGGCCATGCAGGCCGCCGCCTTCGGGAACCTGTTCGACACCAGCGAGGCGGCGGGCGTCGACCCGCTGCTGCTGCGGCCCATGGAGCAGCTGCTGCGGCGGGCGGTCGCCGAGGGCCACGGCGACCGGGACGTCCCGGCCCTCGGCACCCTGCTCCGCACCGAGCGCCGCTGAACGCGCCGGCGGGCGGGGGCCCCCGGGGGGGCCCCGCCCCCCCCCCCCAACCCCCCCGGCCCCCGCCAACCCGCGGGGGGGCCAAAAACGCCCCCACCAGGGG